>DASXXL010000707.1:0-2233 GCA_036503085.1 Pyrinomonadaceae bacterium
ACATGCTTTGCAGCACATCCTGGACCGAAGTCATTGGACTAAGTATCAAGGCCGCGAGGTTAGTGGCGGCGTCTGCCGACAGTCGGCGCACCCGTTCGACGCTGTTCTGTTGCTGGTTTTTCCTTGCCGCCTCCAGAATTCTGTCATATTCCTCACGATAGTACCTGTATCCATACGTCACGTAATCCAGAACGAGGTGAAAGCGGCGACCCCGGAATTCCTCGGAGCTTTCTTTGCTTCGCACTAACTCGATACCGATGGCCAAGGCTATCAGAAACACTCCTCCAAATCCGACAACACTGAAAGGAAACCCGTATAGGACCAGCAGTTGGGTCTTGTTTACGTCCCGGCCCAGCAAAGATTTCCAATCGCCAATTAAGGTTGTGAGAAAAACGCCAAGACCATACAAAAAGCCCTTTATTCTGGGGTCTTTTCTGAAGTCCATGTTTGCGGCTGCCGATCCTCTCCAGGAGGCCACCACAAATACGAAACCCATAAATGCGCCGATCATAGCCACTAGAAGGGGTAAGCCTGTCTCGATCAACCAGGGCGGCGCAACTGACTGCGACTGAAGGATGGTGATCATAATGTAATCTCAACTGAGAGGTGTTTGGCTTGACTCGGTTCCGCGAGGTAAACCATCGGACACTCGTTCCGGCCACTCTACCAATGAGGACTAATGCTGGCCGTCTCCACCGGTTGTTACCGGTGGCAGCAACTCACTTTAACCTTTGAGCCAGCCGAGCAGACCGTGCAACACGGTCTCTCGGTTCTCTTCATAAATCGCCCGCGTCAGCGGGATATTCATCGGACAAGCCTTCACGCAGTTCTGCGCGTTGCCGCAGTTGGTGATGCCGTCTTCCTGCATGATCCCTTCCAAACGCTCGTCGCGATTCATTGCTCCTGACGGATGCATGTTGAAGAGACGCACCTGCGCGATCGCCTGCGGGCCGATGTACTGGTAATCGTCGTATTGCGGACACGCTTCGAGACAGCAGCCGCACGTCATGCAGCGTGAATAAGCGTAACGTTCCTGCACGTCGTCCTGGTCCATGCGCGGCCCTGGCCCAAGATCGTAAGTGCCGTCCAGTTCGATCCACGCGTGCACCTTGCGCAGATGCTCGAACATCCGCGAACGATCCACGACCAGATCGCGAACGTTCGGAAACTTCGACATCGGTTCGAGCTTGATCGGCTGTTCGAGTTTATCGACCAGCGCCGAACACGATTGGCGCGCGCGGCCGTTGATGACCATCGTGCAGATGCCACACACCTGTTCGAGACAATTCATCTGCCACACCGGCGGCGTCGTCGCTTCGCCCGCCTTGTTCACCGGGTTCTTCTGGATCTCCATCAGGCACGAGATGACGTTGAGGTTCGGTCGATACGGAATCTCAAACTCTTCCCAGTACTGCGACGAATCCGGATCTTTGCGGCGGCGAATGTGTATCTCGACTGTCTTCTGTGTGGTTGGCACGGATGCTTAGACCTTTGCTGTTTCTGTCTTGCTGCTTTTGCTGTAATCGCGCTTGCGCGGTGCGATTAGCGAAATGTCGACCGGCGCGTAAGAAAGCACCGGCCCCTCGCCGGAGTATTCGGCAATCGTCGTCTTCAAGAAGTTCTCGTCGTCGCGATTTGGAAAATCGGGCTTGTAATGCGCGCCGCGTGACTCGTTGCGATTGAGCGCGCCGAGCGTGATCACGCGCGCGACTTCGAGCATGTTTGCGAGATGGCGCGCGTGCGGCAACGCCATCGTGGCCCAAAGGTTCGAGTCGTTGATCGAGATGCGTTTGTAACGGTCCATCAACTCGAGCAGCTTTTCGTCTGTCGCTTTAAGCTTGTCGTTATAACGAACGACGGTGACGTTGTCAGTCATCCACTTACCCATTTCGTTATGGATGATGTACTGGTTCTCGTTACCGCTCTGTTTGATTAACCGGTCGTTGATCTCCTGCTGGAGTTTCAACTCGCGATCGTAAAGGGCCGAGCCGTCCGCGCCGTTTCGTTCGACGTTCTTCGCATACTCCATCGCGGCCGGCGCGGCGGTAAAGCCGCCATAGACGCAACTCACGAGCGAGTTGGCGCCCAAACGATTCGCGCCGTGAATTGAGAAGTCACATTCGCCGGCTGCGAGCAAGCCGGGGATGTTCGTGCGCTGATTGAAGTCGACCCACAGGCCGCCCATTGAATAATGGACGCCGGGGAAGATGCGCATCGGCACGTGACGCGGATC
>DASXXL010000708.1:0-4894 GCA_036503085.1 Pyrinomonadaceae bacterium
CCTGATGGTTATCACGAGGTCGTGACGGTGCTGCAAAGCGTTTCTCTGTGCGATGAGATCGTGTTTGAGTTGCGCGATGACGATCGTGTTTCGTTGACGTGTGGCGATCCGGCGCTACCGGTTGACGAGGCTAATTTGATCGTGAGAGCCGCGCGAGCTTTATCATCGAGAGGCGGCGTTGATATAAAGCTTGTAAAAAAAATCCCTCCTAAAGGCGGTTTAGGTGGCGGATCGTCGAATGCGGCGGTGACGCTGTTGGCGTTGAATCGTTTGTGGCGGTTGGAGCTGGAAGACACGGATTTAAGAAGGATTGGCGCGCAGTTGGGTGCTGATGTACCGTTCTTTTTGAGCGGTGGAACTGCGGTTGCCACAGGGATCGGTACGCAATTGGCGGAGGTAAACGATGTCGCGACGCAGTACCTGATCATCATCACTCCCAACGCTTCAGTTTCAACTGTAACCGCATTCGCAGCACTGAATGCCCCTTCCTTGACAAGCACCGACTCCGTCTCTATTCTTTCAAGTTCCTTCACGGAGCCCCTTTCTACGAACAGCAGTCAGTGGCCTCTGCACAATGATTTTGAAGGTGTGATCTTTGAGAGAGAACCTGAGATCAGGCGTGCTAAAGACGCCCTTCTCGCAGCGGGCGCGCCAAACGCGTTGCTGGCTGGAAGCGGCTCGAGCGTCTTTGGTATCTTTAACAACCAGGCGGCGCGCGATCATGCTCTCGACAATCTCAGAAGCGAAATAGGATGGCGAGTATTTGCGTGCCACACTCTGTCACGCAGCGAGTATTTGCGGGCCCTGAGCCGGCAATCAGATACTGGGGCGTAGCCAAGTGGTAAGGCACCGGTCTTTGGAACCGGCATTCGTTGGTTCGAATCCACCCGCCCCAGCCAACTTTGATATTGCCAATTGTCGATTGCCGATTTCCAATTTGTGTAATCCTGGCGAGTTCTTCAAATCGGCAATCGGCAATTGGCAATCGACAATGACTCTATGAGCACAACCGGCGGCATTCAAATCTTCTCCGGAAATGCGAACCCGAAGTTGGCGGAAGAAATATGTCGCCAATTGAGTTGTGACATGGGTAAGGCTTACCCCGAACGTTTCTCTGACGGTGAGTTTAACTTTCAGATCGACGAGAACGTTCGCGGTGGTGACGTCTTCATCGTGCAGCCCACCTGCCCGCCTACTGACGCGCACCTGATGGAGCTATTGATCATGCTCGATGCGTTTCGCCGTTCGTCGGCCGAGCGCATCACCCCCGTGATTCCGTATTACGGTTACGGTCGCTCCGACAAGAAGGACCGGCCGCGCGTGCCGATCTCCGCGAAACTGGTGGCGAATTTGATCACCAAGGCAGGGGCCGATCGCCTGTTGGCGATGGACTTGCACGCAGCGCAGATCCAGGGCTTCTTTGACATTCCAGTGGACCACCTGTACGCTGCACCGGTTTTTATCGGCTACTATCAGGAGCATCCGCTGCCGAACTTGACCGTCGTGGCGCCTGACACCGGCGGCGCCGAGCGCGCCCGGGCTTACGCGAAGCGCCTCGATGCGGAACTCGCGCTTTGCGACAAACGTCGCGAAAAAGCCAACGTTGCCGAAGTGATGAACGTGGTCGGCGACGTGCGTGGCCGAAATTGTTTGATTGTCGACGATATGTGCGACACCGGCGGCTCGCTGACGAAAGTCGCGCGCGCATTGAAGGACGCCGGGGCCGAAAGAATTCATGCGTGTTTCACGCATCCGGTGTTTTCCGGCCGGGCGATCGAACTGCTCGCCGAATCGGAAATTGAGAAAGTGATCGTGACCAACACGATTCCGTTGCGCGATCACGCGTGTCAGCTCGATAAGATCAAGGTATTGAGTATAGCGCCGCTTCTGGCGAAAGCGATCAAGTCGATCCACGAGGAGACTTCAGTCTCTTCGCTCTTCGTTTAGCGAAGGGCAAACACTGATGGCTGAAAGAAGACCATCAGCGACCAGGGACATTGGCGATTGCCCATTGCCAATTGCCGATTGAAGAGCGAAGCTCGTTCTTCAAATCGACAATCGGAAATCGACAATCGGCAATGGCCGGGGTCGCTGAAAGTTTGTAAGGAGAAATCATGGCGGAGAAAAAAGAGTACAAGGTGCAGGCGCGGCTGCGTTCCGGCCGCGGCAAAAACGATGCGCGCCGCTCGCGACGCGACGGCATGGTGCCGATCACGGTTTATGGCGGCGGCGGGGAGACCGTCGCGGCAGTCGCTCCGTTGCGCGAACTGGCGGCGATTCTGCGTTCCGACTCAGGGCGAAACACGATCTTCACGATCGAAGTCGACGGCGCCGGCGCGAGCGAAGTGATGTTTCACGATCGCCAGATCGATCCGATCAAAGGCCGCCTGATTCACGCCGACCTGACGCGCCTCGTCAAGGGACAGAAGATTGAAGTGACGGTGCCGTTGCACCTCACCGGCGAGCCCATCGGAGTGAAAGAGAAGCAGGGCGTGCTCGAACAGATCGTGCGCGAGATCGACATCAAGTGCGAGCCGCGCGACATTCCCGACACGCTGGAAGTCGACGTTTCTAATCTTGACGTTCACGACGTACTGCACGTTTCGGATATTCCCGTGGCCGAAGGAATCGAGATCCTGACCGAGGCGGAACTCGTCATCGCGACGGTCGGCATCGTGAAGGAAGAGGTCGCTGCGCCAACGCCGCTGGAAGGCGAAGAGCCTGCCGAACCCGAAGTGATCGGCAAGGGCAAGAAGGAAGAAGAGGGAGAGGGCGAGTAAGGAATTGCCAATCGTCGATTGCCGATTGCCGATTGGCTCGCTCGTGGCTGGCATTGACAATCGGCAACTGGCAATCGGCAATCGACAATGCTTTTAGTTGGTCTTGGCAATCCCGGCTCCGACTACGCTGATACGCGCCATAACCTCGGGTTCATGTTGATTGACAAACTGGCGGCCGATGAACGCATCGTGGTGAAACGTCGCGAGTGCAATTCGCTCGTGGGCCAGGGTTCAGTCGAAGGTGTTGTCACCAGACTGGCGAAACCACAAACGTTCATGAACTTGAGCGGCAGCGCTGT
The DNA here is from genome assembly GCA_036503085.1 of Pyrinomonadaceae bacterium. Lineage (GTDB taxonomy): Bacteria > Acidobacteriota > Blastocatellia > Pyrinomonadales > Pyrinomonadaceae > PSRF01. The sequence continues at coordinate 3,080 of DASXXL010000708.1, forward strand.
TTCGTGCCTGCTGCGTAAGCTCGAAAGCGATGCGCCGCTGCAACAGTCGGCAAAGCAGTTGGTGGTGATTTCCGATGACCTGGCTTTGCCCGTGGGCAAGGTTCGCATTCGCGAACGCGGCTCAGCTGGTGGTCATAACGGTTTGAAGTCGATCATCGCCGCGCTCGGCACGGAAGAGTTCATTCGGTTGCGCATCGGGATTCAACCCGAGCATCCGATTTCAGACACGAAGCGGTTTGTGCTCGACACGTTTGCTAAAGCCGAGCAGGTACTGGTGAAAGAAACGCTTGAGAATGGTGCAGACGCACTACGAATGATTATCAGGGACGGCGCGTTGAAAGCAATGCAGCAGTTCAACTGATGGAGGAGTGAAGTTGAATAACAACAAAAGACAGTACGAAGTGGTCTTCATCGTTGACCCGACGGCGGACGAAGAAGTGCCGAAACTCAGCGAGAGTTTCGCGCAGATCATCACCGACCAGGGCGGCACGATCGTTAAGAACGAAGTGATGGGCAAGCGCCAGCTCGCCTACGAGATCCTGCACCACAAGGACGGTACGTTTGTGTTGCTGGAGATCGAAGGTTCCGGCCGTGAGATCGCCGAGCTCGAACGCCGCATGCGCGTCAACGATCGGGTGTTGCGTTACATCACGGTTCGTGTCGACGAAGATCGCCGCCGTGCTGAGAAGCTGAAGGAGCGCCGTGCGCGCAAAGCCGCGAAGCGTCCCGAGCGTGGACACAGCGCGCCGTCTCGTCGTGGACCAGCAATGGAATTTGCTGAAGCCGGCGGCGAATAAGATCATTGTCGATTGCCGATTTCCGATTGCCAATTGAGGTAGTCGTGAGGTCAGTGTTAAATCGACATTCGGCAATCGACAATTGGCAATGAGTTAAAGAGGATAAATATGTCAACCAATTATGAAGACCGTCCGCGCGGCGGCGGTGGTGGCGGATACGACAGCGACGACGATCAGGACCGGCGCCCGATGGGCGGCCGCGGCCAGGGGCGCCGCATGCACCGGCGGCGTGTTTGCCGTTTTTGCATCGACAAAGTCGACTTGATCGACTTCAAAGACGTCAGGTTGCTGATGAACTACTTGCCCGAGCGCGGCAAGATCCTGCCCCGGCGCATCTCCGGTAACTGTGCGACGCACCAACGCATGTTGGCCGAAGCGATCAAGCGCGCGCGCAACATCGCGTTGCTGCCGTACACGACCGATTAAGGGAGAGAAGGAAGATGGCACACACGAAAGTTCTTTTACGCGAAGACGTGGATGATCTCGGCGCGCGTGGCGAGATCGTCAGAGTCAGATCCGGCTATGCGCGCAATTATTTGTTGCCGCGCAATCTCGCCGTTGAAGCGACGGCGGGCAACGTGAAGGGACTCGAGCAGGAACGCGCGGCGTTGTTGAAGAAGGAAGCGAAGGAGCGCGCCACGGCGGAATCGCAGTCGCAGCAGATGGGTTCGCTGGTGCTCGAGTTCAAACGCAAAGCCGGCGAGCAGGGCGCGTTGTATGGTTCAGTCACGTCAAAGGACATCGCCGACGCGTTGCAGGAGCGTGGCTACGAGATCGATCGCCATCGCATTCACTTGCGCGAGCCGCTGAAGCGTTTGGGTGAGTACTCCGTGCCGGTGCGTTTGCATCGTGAGGTGACGATGGAACTGCCGGTGAAAGTGGTTTCCGAGGGCGACGTGATCGTTGGTCACCTGAGTGCCGAGCAGGAAGCCGAACTCGCCAAAGACTCTGCCGGCAACGAAGGAGAGAACGCTGCGGAGTAAAAGTACGTAAAACACCGAGGCTGTTGTATAGTCTG
>DASXXL010000709.1:0-6351 GCA_036503085.1 Pyrinomonadaceae bacterium
CATCCGCGTATTAAACCAGTTTCACGGGATGCCGACTAGATGGCTTTTGCGCGAGCAGACGAACGGCCACGGGGCCGCTATCGTCTTGCCCTCCAGTTCCGGGCTGTGGTAGCGTGCCCGAAGCCTTCTTTAGGGTCCTTAGAGTTCTACAGCGAGCCCAGATTCATCCCGAGGTAACACTCGTTCGTTCCACAACTTCTGTATTGGGGAGAACCAGATGAAAATACGAGCAAGAATCGTAGTTTTGGTGAGCGCAGTTCTGTTCCTTACGGCGCTGGTCGTGGTCCCGCGCATCATCGAGGCCCGGCGCGCCCGCGTGGCCGCCGCCAATCCGCCCACGGCTATGGACCCGGTTCAGGGTCAAAGAGCTGAGATCAGCTTCGGCGCTTCAGTTCGCAACGATACGTCAAAACCGCTGCGCGAGATGAAGCAGAAGCCGATGGACTTCCGTCCCGAACGCGAAGCCAACCTGAACCCGCACGTTCCCCACTATCACAGAGACGCTTCCGATAAGGTGATTCAGACACAAACCACCTCGACTGAGCTCGCGACGGCGAACATGCCGAGCGCGCGGATGAACTTCAACGGCATCCAGTATCCGGGCGTGGCCTGCAACTGCGCGCCGCCGGATACAGTTGGTGAAGTTGGCGATACGCAGTACGTGCAGATGGTCAACGAAGGCTTCCAGGTTTTCGATAAGAACACCGGCGCTTCCCTGCTTGGACCATCAGGCATCACGACAGTCTGGCAGGGCTTCGGCGGCGTTTGCGAAACGAGTGGCAACGGCGATCCGGTCGTGCTTTACGATCAACTCGCTGGTCGCTGGGTCATGTCGCAGTTTGCCGGTAGCTCAGTGCCGACAGACGAATGCGTTGCTGTTTCCGCCACGAGCGACGCTACCGGCTCGTATCATCGCTACGATTTTCATCTCGGTTCGAACTTCTTCGACTACCCGCACCTCGGCGTTTGGCCCGACGGTTATTACATGAGCATGAACGTCTTCAATTCGTCGGGTACGTCGTTTCTTGGGCCACAGGCGTTCGCTTTCGATCGCGCCAAGATGCTCGATGGACTGCCGGCGAGTTTCGTGACCCCGGGCATCACCGGTGGCTCACTCGAAGAAGTTTTTCTACCCGCGGATCTCGATGGCTCAACGTTGCCGCCCGCGGGCGCGCCGGCGACGTTTATCGAATGGCCCGGCGGCGGCACTTATCGCATCTTCCACTTCCATGCAGACTTCGCGACCCCGGCGAACACCACGTTTTCATTGTTCGCGAGTCCGGCGGCCGCCGGCTTCACGCAACTCTGTTCGCTCACGCGCTCGTGCGTGCCGCAGTCGGGAACCACGTCTCGACTCGACGGCATCGGAGATCGTTTGATGTTCCGGCTCACGTATCGCAACTTTGGCGATCACGAATCAGTGGTCGGCAATTACACCGTTAGCGCGAACAGCGTCGCGGGTATTCGCTGGTTTGAATTGCAGAACGTGACGAATGGACCAGTGACTGTTGCGCAGGAAAGCACTTATCAACCCGATTTGACGTGGCGCTGGATGGGCAGCGCGGCGATGGATCGCGACGGCAACCTGGCGATTGGTTACAGCGCGTCGAGCGCGACGATCTTCCCGCAGTTGCGCTACGCGGGACGGCTCGCGTCAGACCCGCTCAATACGTTGGGCCAGGGTGAATCGGTGTTGTTCTCAGGCACCGGCAGTCAGAGTGGAACGAGCAGCCGTTGGGGCGATTACAGTGCATTGACGATCGATCCGGTTGACGATTGCACGTTCTGGTACACGAACGAGTATTACGCGACGACGACCAGCTTTAACTGGCGCACGAGAATCGGATCGTTCAGGTTCCCGACTTGCGGCGGATCTCCGACTCCTACGCCAACGCCCACTCCAACTCCGACACCTACGCCAACACCTACTCCGACTCCGACGCCTACGCCGAACCCGGTTCCGGCCGCGCCGAGCAATCTGAGTGGAACAGCAGTCTCGACGACGCAGATCAACCTGTCGTGGACGGACAATTCGAACAACGAATCGAACTTCCGCATCGAACGGTGCACCGGTAATAGCTGCACCAACTTTGTAGAAGTCGGGACGGTGGGCGCGGACCTTACGACGTTCAATAGCAGTGGCCTGTCGCGGAACACGTGGTACCGATTCAGGGTCCGCGCGTCCAACGCGAGTGGTAATTCTGGTTACTCGAACATCGTCGCGGTGAAGACACCTAACCGCTAGTTCGTAGAAAGCCATCCACAGATTACGCAGATATCTGTGTAATCTGTGGATGGATCCTTAATTCAGCTCACCACTCATTTTCACTGAACGTTAAAAGTGATGTCGTCGGCGCTCTCGGAGAGCTTCTTGTCGGCTGAGTTGAAAGCCTCGACCTGCCAGCGATAGCCACCTTTATCCAACGGCTTCGTGGCTTTGAACGACGTGCCGTCAACGCGTTGCTTCGTGTAGCGCGACTCGCTCAGGTGATTGTCAGGCGTGAGTGTGAGTTTGTAGTAAGCAGCGTCAGGATAAGCGTCCCACTTAAACTCGATGGCATCGCCGCTGACCGTCGAACCGGCTTTTGGATTAGTGACCTTTAGATCCGCTTTGAAAAGATTGGTGGGCTCGACAAACAACGTCTTGTCGGCTTCGACGTTGTACTTCGTGGCGCTGATGCCGAAGCTGGTGGTCGCAAACACGTAACCGTCAGTGTCGAAGATGCGCACCGTGATCGCTTCATACTCTTTCGGCGGCACGTTCGTAATCACGTAATCGCCGTCTTTGTCGGTCTTCGCGGTGTAGATCTTTCCGCCACAGCCGTTGAGAAAGCGATTAAACTTCTCGCACAAACGCACGTCGATATTCTCGACCGGCTTGCCGTTGTAGAGCACCTTGCCCTGCACGTTGCCGGTGCCCGCCGCCGGCTTTACTTTCTCTACCTGGCTTTTTGCATCAGCGGAATTGGTGTTTGACTGTGTGCCTTTCTTGATGCAACCCGAAACCAACAGCGACAAAAAGACAAGAACCGCTACTTTTCTAGTCATCTAGTTTTCCTTTCACTCGCTTGTTCCATTGACCTTGAAAACTCGATCGAAAAACGCCGCGACCGCCGCATCGACCTTCACCGAATTCGCGTGTCGCAGGAAGTGATGCGTGTCGTCGGGGACTATTAACTCGTCAAACATCACACCCGCTTTCTCCAGACGGCGGGTGAGATCGACGGTTTGACTAAAACGAACGTTGCGATCGTCGTCGCCGTGAATCAACAAGACCGGCGACTTCCATTTGTCAATCGACGAGATCGGCGACGACTGCCACGCGACATCAAGCGCTTGTTGCGTGTCAGGCGGCTTCTCGTAACGATTCTCCAGCAGGCCTTGGGCTCGCTCGGCGGTCCAGTTGTGGACGCCATGAATATCGACACCCGCCGCAAACAGATTCGAGTCACGCGCCAGCGCCAACGCCGTGAGGAAGCCACCGTAAGAGCCACCGTAAATTCCGATGCGTTTCGGATCGACTTGCGGCAGCCGCTGCAAATACTCGCCGCCCGCTTTTACGTCCTGATACTCCGACGCGCCCTGCGCACCGGCATGCGGCGGGCGATGAAAATCATGACCGTAGCCGATGCCGAGCCGGTAGTTCACAGACAAGACGACATAGCCGCGGCTCGCGAGGTATTGATTCATTGCGTAGGCGTTCGTGTAGTAATCAGAGTAGTGCCAACCGAGAAGCATCTGCCGCGGTGGACCACCGTGCACGAAAACAATTGCTGGTTTCTTCGCCGCGCCGCCCGCTGCTTCAAACAACTGGCCGTGAACGTCGACGCCATCGGGTGCTTTGAACACGACCTTCTTCGGCGTGACCAACTGCGCGGTCGGAAAATCCTGCGGCACGCGATCCTCCGCCAGCACCTGCGCTTTGCCACCCGGAAGCGGCATCACCGTCGGCAGCGGCGGCCGTTGCGCGGTCGCGCTGATGTACACCAGGTAATTGTTGTCGCCGGTAGTGAACGGCGTCCATTCGAGACCTTTGCCCGGCGTCAAAATAGCCGGCTGAGCTTTATCAACGGGAACCATCACGATGTGACGGCGATCGATGTCGTCTGCTTCGTTGCCCGTGTTGCCCGCGAAGAACAGGTACTTGCGATCGGCGCTGATCGAGATGTACTCGGCCATGAAATTTCCCGGCGTCAACAACAACGGCTCGCCACCAGTTTCGGGAATCGAGTAAAGATGCGGCCAGCCGTCGAGGTAAGAAAGAAAGACGATACGTCCATTTGCGGCCCAGTGAAGATTCGTGCCGCCTTCAGTCGACGGCGGCGAGCCTTTCAACGTAAACGGACTCTTCCACAACTGACTTCCCTCGCCTGTCGTGGCGTCCGCGGTCCAGATGGACCATGCTTGCGGGCGTTGCTCGAGCACGGCTTCCGGCGCGCCACCAGCCCCGGGCCGGCGTACGAACGCGATCCGTTTGCCGTCCGGTGACCAGCGCGGACTCGAGTCGCGTGAAGTCGACGGCGCGAGGTAAAGAATCGGAGTCGCATCGTTGGTGTAGACGCCGATGAAAGAGTGATCGCCTCGACCCGAAACAAAAGCGAGACGCGAGCCGTCGGGCGAATACTCCATCGAGTCAGCTTCGCCGCGCGCGTAAAAGAGTCGCTTCGCGGGTGACGAGCCGTCGATCGGCGCAGACCAAACCGCCCGTTCTTTTATAAACACGACGCGATCGCCTTTTGGCGAGATGACGGGTTCGTCGCCGTCGCTCAACAGCTTCGGCTCACCACCCTCAAACGGAATGCTCCAGAGTTGCACGCGCGTTTGCGCCGGGTTCAGCGCAGGATCAACGCCGCTCGAGATCTCCCAGTTCGCGCCGTGATCGCCGCCGCGCACGTAGACGACAAACTTGCCGTCGCTCGAGATGGCGAGGCTCGTCAGTTCCTGGCCGTCGTCTGCGTTGTAGTTGGTGAGTTTGCGTGGTTTGAAGTCCGGACCATCGGCGACCCAAACGTTGCGTGCGCCGCGCTCGTTGAAAGCCCATGCGATCCGTGCGTCCGTTTTCGCCGCGGTGAGCTCGTTCGGAAACGGATAACTCTTGATCTGTTCGACTGTGAACGATGACGACGAACTTGCCGCAACCGAACCGGCTTGCGCTAAACTGAGCCCGACCGCAACGGTCGCCAGTAACAGCAAGCAAAAAATCAAAGAAAAACGGGACGTGCGCATGACCAGTCTCCTTTTGAGCATAATCTGTGTAGTCGGTATGTTGCCGCTGGCCCAGGGCGCCAGAGAAACGTTCTGGCAGCAATTCAAATCAGCCGTGACGAATCGCGACGTGGAAACAGTCGCGCGGCTGTCGCAGTTTCCCATTGGCATGTCTTACGGCATACCGAGTGTCAAAACGAAATCTCAGTTAGCAAAACGCTTTCGGCAGGTCTTCAATGAACAGACCGATGCCGCAGCCTGTTTCAGTAAAGCAAAACCAGAGATGGATCCGGGTAACGCGAAAGCGTTTACTGTAGCGTGTCCGGACGCCGCGGGCAATGAAGTTGTTATTTATCACTTCCGGCAGACAAAGGCTGGCTGGAAGTTTGCGTCGCTGGATAATCTGAACGAGTAAGCGGCGTCTCTATCGTGTTGGGCACGACTGGTTCTACTGCCGGCGCGGGTGGCCGTTCGAGCTTCGCGTACTTGTCCAAACCGGCGCTTAGAAAAACGGTGCCGAAGATAAAAACCGACGCGAAGAAATACGGCGACGAGACGCCGAGCGAGTCGAAGGCCCAGCCGAAAAACAAGGGCGAGAACGCGCGCGCCACACCGCCGTACGTCTGCTGCATTCCCATAAATAACCCGCGCTCGCGTGCCTGGATGATTCGCGACAGCAACGCCGTCACGCATGGAAAAGTAAACGCGGTGCCGAGCGGGATCAGCGCGACTGCTATTGCCAACGTGCCGAGATTTTGCGCGAGCGGCATTCCGAGTACGCCGAGCGCGAGTAGCACTAAACCAAGTCGCGAAAGTTTTGCCTCGCCCAGCCAATCGACCATTCGTCCGAGCAACAGCACACGCGTGAAGACCGAGATCGATCCCACGTACATGAAGAAGTAACCGATTGTTTGCTCAGTCACCTGGAAACGCGCGTTGAGGAACAAGGCGAGTACGGAAAAGCTGCCCTGAAAAGCGCCCATCGCGATTGCGTAGATCCAGATCAAACGTGAAGACGGTTCGCTCGAGTGCGAAAGCACGCGCCAGATGATCTGCCGCGACGTGCGCCGCACTTCGCCTTCCTTGTGCAGGTGATCGCTCGGATTGCGTGACTCGGTCAGGTAACGCGCCGCAAACCCGATGTTG
>DASXXL010000710.1:0-2708 GCA_036503085.1 Pyrinomonadaceae bacterium
GGGGCAATCCGCCCTGTTCAAACATAGCGACGGCACAGAGATCGGATCGATCGGCCGGCTCGCCGAGAGCGTCGCCGCTACTTACAAGTTTCGCAATCCCGTTTATGTAATGGAACTCGATCTGGAGTCATTACTAAGTGGACCGGCAAGAGTTGTGCAGTACGCGTCGCTCCCGCGCTACCCGTCAGTCGTACGTGACATCTCTCTCCTCCTCAACCGCAACATCGCGCTCGACGACGTGCTGCGCGTCGTTGACGAACAGCGCATCCCCGACTTTCGCAGCGCGAAGCTGGTGGGCACGTTCGAAGGTGGAAACATTCCGTCGTCGAAACGATCTGTAACGTTGCGTTTGGAGTATCGCTCCGACGAGCGCACGTTGCGCGATGAAGAAGTCGAAGAGCGCCACGCGCAATTGACGTCTTCGTTACTCGACACTTTTTCCGCACAGCGACGATAGAAAGATTCACTGCGCGAAAATAAATCTGCCGCGAGCGCGAAATGAGTCTTGCGCTCACACGCGCGAAGACGGATAATCGCGTTCGCATTTCACCTTAGTCAAAAACGCAGGAGATAAAGATGGTTGGTCTTTCAGGGTTGGAAAAGTTCTCACATCTCGAAGATAAGATCTACCGGACCATCGAACTCACGAAGACGCTGCGTCAGGAAAAAGAGAACCTCGAAAAAGAACTTGCGCTCATTCATCGCGACATGGGCAACGTGCTGAACGAAAAGGAGCGACTCGAAAGTCAGGTCGAGAAGCTGCTCGCCGAACGCGAAACGATTCGCATGAAAGTGGAAGCGATGCTCGACGCGGTTGCTGCTCTCGATCCGGAAATGGCAGAGGAACTCAGATGAGTTCCGGTATCGGCCGCATGATCAATAAAGGCAGTATGGAAGGCACGACCAGCAGTCCGACAATTCGTGTCGAGATTTATAACCAGACCTACAACATCCGCTCCGACGGCGACACGGAATACATCATTCAACTCGCGGAGTTTGTCGACAGCCGGATGAGAGAGATCTCTTCGGGCACACTCACCGTCGACTCGTTGAAGGTCGCGATTCTCGCGGCGCTGCACATCGCCGACGAACTTCACCGCCTCAAGAACATGCACGAACAGGCCGACGCGCAACTCGCCGCGCGCAGCGCCGAGTGTGCCGAAATGCTCGATCGCCTGCTGAAAGTCAGAACCAGTCTTGAAAACGAGCAGGGCGGCGCGGGTAAACTGTCGCTCGGCTGAAGCCATCCACAGATTACACAGATTATCAACTAAAAAAGGGAAGTCCTTTCCCTCAAAGAAAACTATCTGCGTAATCTGTGGATTGCATTTTGTTCCCTGCGTTGTGCTAATATCCCGCACGGCGGAGGGTAACGTTCTGCGGTGATCGTCACCGATTTACGATGATTGAGCCAACGCCGTTGATTCGGGAGACCGAGGTCGTCTAGCCAGTGCATTTCTTCATCGTTAAGAACTGCCAGAGGCTACGTCATTAAGAGGTCACCCACCTGTCATTGCAGGTTCAATTACGGCTTCGGAACGACAGATGCGGATCTCCCTCCCGCCAATAAAAACCGCCTATCTCGACTGAGATTCGCGGTCTTTTTTGTGTAGCCCCTTTTACCAGGCCCTCCATTTTTAAGCGTATGAAGATACTCATGATCGGAGATGTGGTCGCGAAGCCCGGGCGCGTGGCAGTGCTCGAGCGCATCCAGGATTTGCGCGAACAGAATCAGATCGATCTCGCGATCATGAACGCCGAAAACCTGGCGGGCGGTTTCTCCGTCACGCCCGCGCTTTGCGAACAACTGTTCGCGACCGGCATCGATGTGATGACTTCCGGCAATCACATCTTCGACAAGAAAGAAGCTATCGACTACATCCGCAAACAGCCGCGCCTCATTCGTCCCGCGAACTATCCGCCAAACACGCCGGGCAGCGGTTTCTGGGCCGGCGAAGTGAAGGGAATTCGCGTCGCGGTGATCAATGTGATGGGCCGCGTCTTCATGCCGCCGTCTGACGATCCGTTTCGCATTGTCAACGAGATTTTGGAATCGTTGCCGAAACATACCTCGGTTCGACTGGTCGACGTGCACGCCGAAGCGACGTCGGAGAAAGTGGCGATGGGCTGGCATCTCGACGGACGCGTGTCGGCGGTCGTTGGCACACACACGCACGTGCAGACTGCTGATGAGAGGATCTTGCCGCAGGGCACTGCCTACTTGACGGACCTCGGAATGACGGGCAGTTATGCGGGCGTGATCGGGATGAACAAAGCCGACGTGATCGCGCGCTTTACCTCAGTAACGGCGCGCCGCGCCGATCATGCGAGCGGCGCGGTGCGTATTTGTGGGGCTGTGATTGATGTCGATGAAGAAACCGGCCACGCCAGATCGATCGAGCGCGTGAACCTGGCCCACGATCAGTAAGCTATTCTTTCCTTGTATTGCGCAAGTGTCGCGCTAAACCAATCTTGTCCTCGAGTTCGGCTTTGATGTCAGGCTTCAACTTCAAGCAAGTGTCGAAGTCACTCTGCGCGGCCGCTTCGTTGCCGAGATACAACTGTGCCAACCCACGATTGAAATAAGCGTAAACGAGATCCGGGCTGTGTTCGATGGCTCGGTTGAAGTCTTTGATGGCGCGTTCCATCTGGCCTTTCTTCATCAACACGGTGCCGCGGCCTTGATAAGCCCAGGCCAGCGCCGGTTC
>DASXXL010000711.1:0-3126 GCA_036503085.1 Pyrinomonadaceae bacterium
TGAATCGAACCGAAGTGCCGCAGCAGCCGTCCTTTTCTTTTATCACCGACACCGGGAATCGCCGTCAGTTCCGAAGTAAAGTCACGCAACTCGCGCCGCTTGCGATGGTAAGTGACAGCGAAGCGGTGCGTCTCGTCGCGAATCATTTGCAACAGCCGAAGGATCAGCGAGTGCGAGTCGAGATAGATCGGCTCGTCTTCGCGTCCTTTCATCAACAGGTAAGCGACTTGGTTGTGATGTTGCGGCGGCTTCACGATCCCCACCATCGGAATCGCTTCGAGTCCCAGTTCGCTCATCGCTTCGGCAGCGCCGTTCAGTTGCGCTTTGCCACCGTCGATCATGATCAAGTCCGGCAACGGCTTTCCTTCTTCGAGTAGACGGCGATAGCGCCGCGTCACGACTTCACGCATCGACGCGACGTCGTTCGCGCCTTCAACACTGCGAATGCGAAACTTGCGATACTCCGCGCGATTCATCTTGCCGTTGTCGCAAACGACCATGCCCGCGACGTTCTCCGCGCCCTGAATGTGTGAGATGTCAAACGACTCGATGCGCGCCGGGAAGTGCGGCAGCTCGAGCGTCTCCTGCAACTCTTCGAGCACGCGCTTCATGTCTGGCTTGAGCACGCGGAAACGTTGTTCGAAGGCGAGCTTCGCGTTCTTCTCGACGAGATCGATCATGTCGCGCTTTTCGCCGCGTTGCGGCGCTTCGATCTTCACGCGCCGTCCACGTCGTTTGCCGAGTGCTTTTTCGAGTAGCTCTTGGTCGTGGAAATCAACCGGCACGTAGATCTCGCGCGGCACGTAATCTGACGCGTAATACTGCGCCAGCACATCGCTCAAAAACTCCGCCGGATCGAAAGCGTCTTCCGACAAATCTTCCCAGAAGAACTCACGCCGCCCGACGATGTTGCCTTCGCGCATCGTGAACAACTGCAACGCGAGCTTCTGTCCTTCGCGGTAGTAGCCGAAGATGTCGACGTCGCTTTCGGAAGTGGTCGCCATCTTCTGCTGTTCGGAAAGACGAATCACGGTCTTGCGCAAGTCGCGATATTTCGCCGCGAGCTCGTAGCGCAGATCGTCTGATGCTTCCAACATGCGACCTTCGAGCGCGTCGGCGAGTTCCTTGTTACGTCCCTCTAAGAGCAGCCTTACGTCGCGCACCGCTTCCTGATATTGTTCCGGCGTGCACAAGCCTTTGACGCATGGGCCAAGGCAGCGTTTGATGTGATACTCGAGACACGGCCGCGGCGCTTTGCCGTCGATCTCGATGTCGCAGGTGCGCAACTGAAACGTGCGGTTGATGAGATCGATCGTCCGGCGCGCGAGACTCGCCGGCAGAAACGGACCGAAGTACAGCGCGCCGTCTTTCTGCACGCGGCGCGTGATGACGACTTTCGGAAACGGTTCGTTGATCGTGAGCTTGAGATGCGGGTACGACTTGTCGTCCTGGAGTTTGATGTTATAGCGCGGCTTGTACTGTTTGACGAGCGTTGCTTCTAAAATCAGCGCCTCGACTTCGTTGTCGGTTACGATGAACTCGAAATCTGCAATCTGGCCGACGAGCGCGTCGGTTTTGCGGTCGAACGGACGAGCGCGAAAGTAAGAACGCACGCGGCTGCGCAGGTTCTTCGCCTTGCCGACGTAGATCACCTTGCCCGCCGCATCTTTGTGCAGGTAAACACCGGACGAGGTGGGAATTTCCTTGAGTTTCTCTTCTATGGGCACGTTGTTGAGATGCCATTTTAGCGTACCGAGATGAAGTTTCCGATTGAGGCCCCGAGTGGCAAAACTTTCGACGCGGTCGGGTTTGGGCTGAACGCCGTAGATCACCTGATCGTGGTGCCCGAGTATCCCGAGTTCGACACGAAGATGCGGCTGATCGAGCACAAGCAGTCGGCGGGCGGGCAGACTGCAACCGCGATGGTGGCGCTTCGTCGTTTGGGATTGAACACGGCTTACGCGGGGCGTTTCGGCTCCGATCCGGAAGGACGTTTTGGTTTTGAAACTTTGAAACAGGAAGGTGTGAACGTCGAGTTCGCCGAGGTCGTCGAGGGTGCGCGCAACCAGATCGCGTTCATCACGATCGACGTACGCAGCGGCGAGCGCACGATCGTTTGGGACCGCGACGATCGTTTGTCCTACAGCCCACCAGAAGCGCCGGTTGAGTTTGGTTCGCTCGGCCGCGTGCTGCATCTGGACGCGCACGATCCGCCGGCCTGTGCGCGCATCGCGCAAGCCGCGAAAGCCAGCGGCACGATCGTCTCGGCCGACATCGATAACGTTTACGAAGGCCTGCCGGAGTTACTGCCGCTGATCGACGTCATGATCGGTTCGAAAGAGTTTCCGCGACGCGTGACGGGCATCGCTGATGAACGTAAAGCTCTGATCGAGATGCACGCGCGCTTTGGCTGTGCGATCGTTGGCATGACGATCGGCGCAGCGGGTGCGGTGGTCTATTGCGCAGGTGAGTTCATTGAATCGCCGGGTTACGTCGCGCCCGGTGGTTGCCGCGACACGACCGGCGCGGGCGACGCGTTTCACGGCGGCTTTCTCTACGGCTTCCTGACGGGCGCAGATCTCGAAACGAGTTTGCAGTACGCCAACGCGGTCGCAGCGATGAAGTGCAGCGCGCTCGGCGCGAGAACGGCGCTCCCAACCGAACCCGAACTCAAAAATTTTCTGAAAAATCCGTGTTAATCTGTGACCTATGAAACTCCTCTTAATCGTACTCTCCATCCTGCTCTTAAGCCTCGTTTCGGTTCAGCCGCGGGTCGCGCCGGCCGACATCGTTTTCAAAAACGGCAACGTCTACACCGCAAACGACAAAGCACCGCAAGCGGAAGCGATCGCGGTTAAAGGCGATCGAATCGTCTTTGCCGGCACGAACGCGGCCGCGCAAAAGTACGTCGGCGCAAACACGCGTGTCGTCGATCTCCACGGCAACACCGTGCTGCCCGGTTTCACTGACTCGCACCAGCATCTCTCCGGTGTGGGCCAACGCGAGATGACGTTGAATCTCGAAGGCACTACGAGTCTCGATGATCTACTCGCGAAGGTGAAAGCCCGGGTGGACCAGGCGAAGCCGGGCGAATGGGTGACGGGCCGCGGCTGGATTGAAACTCAC
>DASXXL010000712.1:0-2801 GCA_036503085.1 Pyrinomonadaceae bacterium
AAGCGCTGCATCTCGCCGTGAAAACCACGCGCTACGGCTGCGGTGATGCGAACACCGGACGCTGGTCCAAGGCGGTGTTCGATCTGCTGCATCGCAAGTATCCCAACAGTCCATGGACCAAGCAGACGCCCTACTGGTTCAAAGGTTAATTCAACAAGCAGGTAAACAATGGAACAAGCGGAATTCACTAACCACCTGATCAACGAGAGCAGTCCTTACCTTCTGCAGCACGCGCACAACCCGGTCGACTGGTATCCGTGGGGCGAAGCAGCGTTTGCGAAAGCGCGCGAAGAAAACAAGCCGGTGCTGTTGAGCATCGGCTACTCGGCGTGTCACTGGTGTCACGTGATGGCCCACGAGTCGTTCGAAGATGAAGACATCGCGCAGCTCATGAACGAGCTCTTCGTGAACATCAAAGTCGATCGCGAAGAACGGCCCGATCTCGATCAGATCTACATGAACGCGGTGCAGATGATGACGCACCACGGTGGTTGGCCCATGACGGTCTTTCTCACGCCGGACGGCGTGCCATTTTACGGCGGCACTTACTTCCCGCCGCAGGACCGTTACAACGTGCCGGGATTTCCGCGCGTGCTGATCAGCGTCGCGGAAGCGTATCGGGATCGCCAGACTGACATCGCAGAAACAAGCACTTCGTTGTTGAAAGAACTACGCCGGCTGAGCGAGCCGAGCGCTACGGCTAATCCGATCGACACGGAGTTGCTCGACTCGGCTTACGCCGGGATGGTGAGAACTTATGACTCGCTCAACGGCGGCTTCGGCGGCGCGCCGAAATTTCCACCCGCGATGGCGCTCGAGTTTTTGTTGCGTACCTACGTGCGTACCGGTAATCAGGACGCGCTCGAGATGGTGGAACACACGGCCGAGAAGATGGCCTACGGCGGGATGTACGATCAACTCGGCGGCGGCTTTCATCGTTACTCGACCGATTCGAAATGGCTCGTGCCGCATTTCGAGAAGATGCTTTACGACAACGCGCTGCTCTCGCGTTTGTATCTGCATTACTACCAGGTGTCGCAATCGCCGCTCGCGCGCGAGACCGCGGAAGGCATTCTCGATTACGTGCTGCGCGAGATGACAAGTCCCGCCGGCGGTTTCTATTCCACTCAGGACGCTGACTCGGAAGGTCACGAAGGCAAGTTCTTTGTTTGGGACCTCGACGAAATCAAATCGGTTCTCGGCGAAGCGGACGCATCTGTTTTTATCCGCTATTACAACATCACTCAAAACGGAAACTTCGAAGGCAAGAACATTCTCAATGTTAATCCCTCCGCGCAACGACCAAACGCCGACAGCCTGCGCAAACTCTTTGACGTTCGCGAACAGCGGATCAAACCGGATCGCGACGAAAAGATCCTCACGGCGTGGAACGGCCTGATGCTCGCGAGCTTTGCGGAAGCGGGAGTGATTTTGCGCCGGGCGGATTACACGGAGGCGGCACGGAAGAACGCGGATTTTGTTTTGGAAAATCTCCGGCGCGATCGCTTTCTGCTCCGCACGTACAAAGACGGCGTCGCGAAGTTCAACGCGTACCTTGAAGACTACACTTTCTTCATCGAGGGACTCGTCACGCTTTACGAAACGAGCGGCGAGTTTCGCTGGCTGAAAGAAGCGCTCGCGTTGACCGACCGGATGATCGAAGAGTTCTGGGACGAGGAAGGCGCCGGGTTCTTTTTCACCGGCAAGAGCCACGAGAACCTGATCGTGCGTTCGAAAGATTACTTCGACAACGCGATCCCATCCGGCAACTCGGTCGCTGCGAGTGCCCTGCTGCGCCTGAGCGTACTCACCGATAGCTCGCGCTACCGCGAGCTCGCGCAAGCCCTCCTCAGCGAGATGGCCGATTCCATCCGGCGCTATGCGTCCGGCTTCGGTTACGCGCTCTCAGCCATCGACTTCATGCTCTCCAGTCCCAAAGAGATCGCCATCGTCGGCGAAAACGCGGCCGACGTTCAGCCTTTGCTTCAGGAGGCTTGGCGCAAGTACTTGCCAAACAAGGTCGTCGCTCCCGGATTTACCGGCGATTCCGAAGCTGGCGAAGCCATCCCTCTCCTCCGGAACCGCCCGCTTGTTGACGGCCAAGCTACCGCCTACGTTTGCGAGCACTACACCTGCAAACAGCCGGTGACCACTCCGGACGGTCTCGCTGCCGAGCTTCAATCCGTGTAATCCGTGGCAAAACTTGACCAAACCCTAAGAAAACCCCTATAGTTATGCCCGTGCCCAACAATGTTTGGCACCGCTCCCAAGCCTGACTCTAGCTCCTTGCCTTAATCAACTCATGCTGAAGATAAACTCGACCGGCATCACTGTATTCGGCGTCACGCTCGCCATCGTCAGTCTCGCGCTCCTGCTTCTCGACGGCGGAGCCGCTGTCGCCCTCCTCGGACTGCTGCTCTCAGCGTTCGCCTTTCTCTTCTACTACCTCAACGAAAAACGCGTGCGCGCCCTCAGCGAAGCCGAAGCCGAGCGACGCCGCCACGCCGAAGAGATGGCCGCGATTCACATGAACACGATCGAATCGCTCGCCATCGCCATCGACGCCAAGGACCAGACGACCCACGGCCACGTGCGCCGCACACAGATTTACGCCGTCGAGATGGGCAAGCTTTTCAAGCTCTCCGATTCCGATCTGCGCGCGTTGCACGCCGGCGCGTTGTTGCACGACATCGGCAAGCTCGCGGTGCCGGAGTACATCCTCAACAAACCGGGCAAGCTCACCGAAGCCGAGTTTGCGAAGATGAAGATTCATCCTGTCGTCGGCGGCGACATTCTCAAAC
>DASXXL010000713.1:0-6930 GCA_036503085.1 Pyrinomonadaceae bacterium
GCCGGATCGGACGCGAGCTGCTTTTGAAAGCACAGAAGCTCGGCGCTCAAGACGCGCTGCTGCGATCGATGCTCGAGTCAATTCCCGCGGATGGCGGCGACGACGCCAAACTCTCGACCAAAAAAGAAGCCGAAGACGCGATGCGCGAAGGTGAGGCGGCGTTTGCGAAAAAAGATTTCAGCAAAGCGCTCGAGATGTATCAACTCGCGCTGTTGCTGGACCCGAAGCTTTACGAGGCGGCGCTCTTCACCGGCGATGTTTACTACGCCACGGCCGAACAGAAGAAAGCCGGCGAATGGTTCGCGCGCGCGACCGCGATCGATCCGGATCGCGAGACCGCTTATCGGTATTGGGGCGATTCGTTGATGAAGCAGGGACACGTCACTGAAGCGGGCGACAAGTTTGTCGAAGCGTATCTGGCTGAGCCTTACGATCGGTTGACGAGATCTGCGTTTTTGAGCTGGGGCGAGAAAGTTCACATCGCGCTTAATCATCCTGCGGTGGAGATCCCGACCAACGTTACTTCGCAACAGCAGGGACAGGTCATGATCAATATCGATCCGAACTCGCTGAAGAAGAACGACAAGAGCGGCGCGGGCTCGGCGTGGTTCCTGTACAGTTTGATTCGTGGTGGTTGGGGTAGCGCAAACTTCGCCAAGCAGTATCCGAACGAGAAGAAGTATCGGCATAGTTTGAAGGAAGAAGCCGATGCGTTGCGGGCGGCGATCAAAGCGTACGAAGCGCAGCAGCAGAAGAACGAAAAGAGCGCTACGGATCCGTCGTTGGAGATCCTCACAAAACTCGACAAGGAAGGATTTTTGGAGTCGTTCATTCTGCTCGCGTTGCCGGATGAAGGCATCGCGCAGGACTACCGCGAGTATCGCCGCACAAACCTCGAAACCCTGCGCCGCTACGTGAAGCAGTACGTGCTGACCGGCGGCGGGAAGTAGGAAATTTGACTCACGCACAAGCGGCATTTAGGTACAAACATCAGGCTTTCCCTGAGCTTGAATCAGGAATTTCCTGTCTGCACAAAGATTTCTCTTTGAGCTAGGATCGCGTCTCGCTCACTAACGCGTCCTCCCGCACAACTCTTAAACCTCGCCCACGAAAAGATCGGAGAACTACGATGGCAGACCGTCGAGTCAGTATTGCTCGCGATGTCTACTTCTCACCCGCGACGAACCAGGGCTGCATCGTGCTCAACCTCGAGCAGGGCAGCGTTCTCAGTCTCAATGGTGTGGCGGCGTTTATGTTTTCGAAGTTGGCCCAGGCAAGAGAGGGGTTGCGGCGCGATGATTTCGTGAAGGTTGTCGGGCGTGAGTTTCCAGAGGTTGAGACGATTGAAGTCGAGAAAGCGGTTGACGATCTTTTAGTCCGGCTCGAACAGACACGAACTGTGCAGACAGAACAGGACGTCGCAGCGGTCAAGCGGCGTCGCGATCTGCGAGCCGGGCTTGCGTTGAGATTATCGCGGGCTGTCAGGCATGTCGTGTGGCTGTTGCTGTGTGTCAAGGCGTATACGATCGCGGCTCTTCTACTGCTCTTCACTTTCGAAGTGGTCCGTAAACTCGGCGGCTTCCGTGCAATCCACGACAGCGTGGCCCATTGGTCCATCACAATCCGATCTCAACTCGACGATGACGCTCTCGCCAACGCCTGTGCGGCGGTGAATCGTGCGTGCACCTGGCATCCGAAACGTTCGTTGTGTCTGCAACGTGCAAGCGTGTTGGTCTGCTTGCTGCGAAGTCTTGGTTTTCCCGCGCAGATGGTTATCGGTGTGCACAAGATGCCGTTCTACGGCCATGCGTGGGCCGAGCTTAACGGCAAGGTTATTAACGATCATGCCAACGCACAGAAGTTCTTTCATGTGCTGAATCGTTGTTGACGAGGAGGCGTGATGAGCGGAATCGCCGGAGTTTATAACTTCGAAATGAGAGCGGTTGATCCCGCGCCGTTGCTTGTTCTCGGCGACGCGTTGACTGAACGCGGACCTGACGGGGGTGACGGCATCATCGATGGTGCTGTCGGAATGGTTTATCGTGCGTTCTATACCAACGCCGAATCGCGCCGCGAGCGACAACCGTTGCTCGCTCGATCGGGACACCTGCTGTGTTGGGACGGGCGCCTCGATAATCGCGACGAGCTGCTGCCGCTGCTCGAGAGTGAACTTCGCGGAGAGCGAACCGATATCAGCGTAGTGCTCGTCACCTATCAGCGATGGGGCACAGAGTTCCTCTCACGCCTTATCGGCGATTTTGCACTTTCGCTGTGGGATCCGTTCGAGAAGACGTTGCTACTGGCGCGAGATCCGTTCGGCGTTCGCCCGCTCTACTACTTCCACAACAACGACGAATTCATCTGGTCTTCGACGCTCACCAGTCTACTTGCGCTACCCGCGATTCGTGCGGAAGTCGATGATGAATATGTAGCGGGTTGTCTCGCCCTTTATCCGGAGCTGGCGAGCACTCCTTATCGAAACATATCCGCCGTCGAGCCCGGTCAGCTCGTCACAGTCAAAGAAAGACAGATCCAGACGCGCCGCTTCTGGCGTCCGGCGGAGAACGATGAGATTCGCTATGCGAAGGACGAAGAGTACGAAGAGCATTTTCGTCAGCTTTTTCGCGAAGCTGCTTCGTGCCGGCTGCGTTCGGATCGGCCCATTTGGTCGGAGCTAAGCGGCGGACTCGATTCTTCGTCGATCGTTTTGATGGCCGATCGGATTCAGGCAGAGGAGCGAAGTGCGACGGCGCCCGTCGAGACTCTCTCGTTCGTAGACAATCCATCCGTCACCTTCTTCGATCATCGCTTCATTGAAGTGGTTGAAAGAGCACGCGGACGTCACGGTGCGCATGTTGACGGCGGCGGTCATTGGATCAGCCTTGCAGATCCGCAAGACCATTTCATCGCTACTCCGCTTACGAGTCTTTGCGTCTCCGAGCTTCATCAACGCGTGTGGCAAAGCATGCGGGACGCCGATGCGCGTGTGCTGCTGAGTGGCCTCGGCGGCGATCAGGTCACTTGGAGCAACCTGGAGCCGGGTCCTGAACTTTGCGATCTGCTCGTTGCACGTAAGCCGATCTTACTTCACCGCCGGCTTCAGGTCTGGAGCGAAGCGACTCACATTCCTTACGCCCAACTCCTGTGGCAAGAAGTCATGTTGCCGTTCCTGCCGCTGTCTGTGAGGTCGCGATTTCAGAACCAGATTCAGCTTAGCTCATGGCTCGACCGCGACTTCGTGAAGCGTACCCGAATCCAAGAGCGGCTGGTGCTGCCACGAGATCCGTTTGCTTTCACGTTGCCGAGTCGACGAATCCAGTCGAGCCGGATCTGGTACATCGTCATGAACATTGCGCGCGGCGAGTACTGGGAGCATGCCGCTTACGAGAAGACCTATCCATTTCTGCATCGCCCGCTCGTCGAGTTTCTGATGAACGTGCCGATGGGCCAGAAACTGCGACCTGATGACACGCGGTCGTTGATGCGCAGAGCGCTGAAAGATCTGCTGCCGAAGAGGGTCCTCGAACGGCGTAGCAAAGGGACCACCGGTGAAGCGCTCTGTCGCGGACTCGCTAACGAATGGCCGCACATCAGACCGCTGCTCGACGATTCTCGGCTGGTGCGGCGCGGTTATGTAGACGGGCGGGCGTTGGTCCAGGCACTCGACCGCGCACGTCATGGAATGGAATTCAACATCAGCAGTCTTTTGCAGGCGTTGGCCTTGGAAGTGTGGCTCCGATCTTTGGAGCACAAAATCAATTCGGCCTCATCGATGACAGGCGAATTTCAGAAGAAAGGAGAACAGGCCAATGTATTTCGATGAAGTTGAAGTAGTCGAATTGGGTCCAGCGGAAGACCTCATCAAGGATGAGGTCGACCTGGCGAGTTCTGAAGGCCCAGTGCCTTCCAGAATTAGAACCCTGTTGAGCGTCTACGCTGCTGACGCGGAATAGGCGCAAAACCCGGAGGCTTGGGTTGTTAAGACCCGAGCCTCCTCCCTTCAACCAAGTAAGGAGAAACACCATGACTTTCGATAATCCCGAGGTGGTGGAGTTGGGCCCGGCGGACGAGCTGATTCAGGATGATTTCAGCCTCGACACGACGGAAAGCGCAATGCCCGCCAAAGTCAAAAATCCTTCAGCGACCTACGTTGCGGACGCAGAGTAGGCGCATTAGACGGGCCCGGCAGTAATGCTGGGCCCGATTGTTTTCGCACCGAATGAAATGCCATCGGGTTCAGTGGCAGCGTGGCAGTGCCGAGAATGCCCTTGTCAGCGTAGTAGAGATCGGACTGATCGGTACTTCGTTGGCTAGCACTGTCAACGTTCGGCTCACTGGAAACAAAGACCATCGCCTCGAGCCGGCGCTCACCTGTCGGAATCGCACTGACGTTTACAGTTACACGTTGCGTGACTATCGCGCGAAACTCGATTTCTCGTGGTCCACCCGCCGTCTCGATTTGTCCAAACGCACGGTGCAGGAAATAGTCTTTGTATTCGTAGGTCACACCCTGAGTTGGCGCAATGAAAGCATCGATCACCACCTTCCATTTGCCGGCTGCGGGTGAGTCGACTGCCACCTGTCCAGTCGAACCGTTTCCGGTGGAGAAGTCTCGCAAGATGCATTGCGCGCCGGTACAGTCGAACAAGTAGAGATCGAGATCCGCACGATCGTTTTCATTAGCTGTGAGCATCGCTCCCACTGTCGAAGTACCGGGCGCGACATCTATCTCGTAGGTCATCTGTTCGCCGGCTTTGATCGTGCGCATTGTCGAGTACGTGCTCGCGAGCCCTGTAGTAGTAATGCCGCCGGTGAACTTTGTGTGCGTATTGGAGTAAGTGATCTCCGATCGCGTGGCTGTATCAGTTGAGGGTTGAGATAAAAAGCTGACGCCGAGCAGTGAAGCAGTGACTTGAAATGAAGCTCTTTGCCGGCTTACGCCGGCCTCGAGCACGTTGCAGTTATCGACGGTGATTTGCCAAACGCCGGGATCGGGATTCGAGACTACGCGGCTCCACGAGCCCGCGTTTTGATAGCGTGTGTAATTGAGCGGTGATTGAGTCGATGGCAGCAAGTAGTAGAACCTGCCGTTCGGCTTGGTCAGCGACGGCATAACGTTCCCAGCGCTGATTTGCATGTCGACTTTCAGCGCCGCCGTGCCGGCGGGGACATTCACAAAGTACGACTGGCTGTGAAGCCACTCTGCGTGGCCGTTCCGCGTGCTCGTGAATGAGTTTCTCTTGTCGAGTTGCTCCGCGGCCACAACCGTGTTCAGCACCTGATGAACAACTGCTCCGCTGGTAGAGACAAGATTCAGTATTGCGCTATGCACTCCGTTTGTTTTCGGCGCGATTGAGACGGCCACGTTAACTGCGGCCTCGAGAGGCAGCGTGATCTCAGTGGGCGCCGCAAATGTTCCATCATTGCCGATCCAGCGAAGCTGGAACTTCATCGGTCCCGCAGCGCCCGAAGTACGCGTGAAGCTAATAATGCGCTGACCTGACTGACCGGCGGTCCAGCCCTCACGCTCAAAGATTCCCATACCCTGATTCGGCTGTTGTAGATACTCGGACAAGACCGCGTTCACTGGCGCGCGACTAACGATCTCGATCGGCTCGGGTGCGTGCTTCAGTGCTTCCCAGGCTGCCGGTACTTGCAACAGGCCGTCACCTTGCTGTTCCGGACTGTAATTGGCGATGAACCGGGCACTGCTCGTTATGGCCCACCGCAAACGCCGGGCGTCGTACTTCACGCCGCTTTGCTTCGCCGCGCTAATTAGCAGCGCCGCGCCAGCCGCGGCAAAAGGCGTAGACGTCGAAGTGCCGCTATAAACCTGATAACCGGCGGGTAACGGATAAGTTCCGTGCCGATTCTCGCCCGGGAGAAATCCTGGCTTAGTCGTGAGACTAGTCGTCGGCGCGAGCAGGTTTGGTTTCAGGCCGCCTTCCTTCGTTGGCCCATGCGACGTGTAGCCGTTCATGTTGTCGGCATCGGGAAGCACGACGCCGTAATTTACGCTACTCGTTTCCCTGCTCATGTACGAACCTACCGCGATGACCTCCTCTGCGTCGGCCGGCGAGATTATTCCATTCAGACCATCGTTGCCGTTTCCGGCGCCGGCGAACAGCAGCTTTCCATATTTCCTTGTGAGCCGGTTAGCAATCGTCGAGAACGTCGAGTGGCCGTCGTTGAGCGGCGCAAAATTACCAAACTCGATCGTAACGATGTCCACGCGCGGATCTTTCATCGCCGTGATCACGGCTTCGATGTAGCCGGGCGTGATGTGTGAACCTCTTCCCGGTGTGATAGAGATGATCTGCGCGCCTGGGGCGACCCCGTCGAGCTTGCCGCCGAAGAAACCGACGCCGAAAGCGGATCCCGTCACGCCTGTTCCATGCGGCCCGTATCCTGGAATAACAAACACCGCCTGGTGTGGCGCGTCCGTTTGAACGACGAAGCCCATCGTCTCGCGCACTTCCGTTTTCGGATCGTCAGTGCCAAACGTGCCGACGTCGTGATGGACACGGTAATCGGTCATCGGCTTCTCGTCGGTGAAGTCGTAGTTCTGATTGGTATCGACCCACACCGTATTGGTCCTGTTATCCCAAAGCACTGCAAAGAACTCACTGCTTCCCGGCGGGTTCCCATCGCGATTCAGATCTCCGCTTGGACCAGCGACTCGCTCGTTGAGTAGGCCAAGGCGGTATTCAGCGTTACGCGGAACCGAATAGCTGTGATTCTGATAGTTCAGTTTTCCTGCACTTGCCTGGAGTTTTGTCTCCATTGCCACTCGCATGTAGCCACCGATGTGACTGTCACCTTCCACCGGAACGAGGGCTTTTGGCGCCGCGCTGTAGATGTCGGCAAATTTCGGCAATGTCGTGCCGTCAAGCGCCTTCCCGGTGCGCAGTTCCGGCAATAAGAAATCGA
>DASXXL010000714.1:0-2831 GCA_036503085.1 Pyrinomonadaceae bacterium
CTGCTCCATCAGGAGGAGTCCCTTCTTGAACTCGCCTTCGTGAATCGTCATCTTTCCGAGACCGTGCAATGCCACCGCGCGCGCGATTGGATCAGCCGGCATGTTCAGGATCTGATCGAACACGACGCGCGCCTGAGACCAGTCACCGATGTGATGGCGATAGAGTTCGCCGAGATAACGCAACGGCGTCGGATCGGCTGGATCCATCTGGTTCGCCTGTTTGTAAAACTTTTCCGCAACGACGTAACGCTCCGCGATCTCAGCCCGCAGACCTTGTCGCATCACGGCCTCGATGCGCGCGCTCTGCACGCGATCGAACACCGGCGACTGCTCGGGAATACTGCCGACTTCTTCAACGCCGAGTTTCTTCAACTCCTTCGCGGCATCCTTGGCTTTCTTCGGAAACAGACATTTTTCTTCGGCCACGGGTTTAAGCGCGGCCAGCGCGCCGTCTTTGTCGCCAGCTTTCGCTTTTTCTTTGCCGGTTTTTAACTGTTCGTCGAGCGCGGCCTCGCGTTGTTTCATCTCAGCGTCGACGACTTTCTCCACCTGTTCCGCTTTCAACTTGCCGCCGGTGTTCTCGATCTTCTTAATCGGCGCGCCGTCAGCACTCGTCAACACCACGACCGGCAGCGCGGAGTTGCCGATGATGCTCTGCAACTCAGGCGTCTTCGCATCGGCGACAGTCATCGTTACGCACTGCGCGGCATAAAGGGTGAGAATGCGTGACGTTTTGAGGCTCGACTTCTGCAGCTCGTTGTTGCTGGCCGGGAACCAATAAACGACCAATCCCTTCTGCGGCACTTTGTGCGCGTCGTACATGCTCCACGGCACGTTGTAAACGACCGGGTCAGGACCGCCTGAGCTACGGCTGCCGCCCCCGACACCGCCGGTGCCGCCGCCACCGCCGCCACCACAGGTGGCCCATACGGGCGATAGGGAGAACAAAGTGATGAGGAGTGCGGCGAGTGCGCGTGAAAGTTTTGTATTCATGATAAGGTCGACCTTTCGTGGAGTCAGGGCCAAAATTCACAGTCAGGGATGAGCGGCGATTCTATAACACAAACACAGGCAAACGACAGTTCAGCTGGGACCGCCGGCGTCTCGCCTGCAACACACAGCAGCGCCCGATCGCAGCCTTGCAGGCGAGACGCCGGCGGTCCCAGGCGGGCGCTACTGTCACCAACATAGATTTGCGCGATCCAATCAGT
Source organism: Pyrinomonadaceae bacterium (assembly GCA_036503085.1). Classification (GTDB taxonomy): domain Bacteria; phylum Acidobacteriota; class Blastocatellia; order Pyrinomonadales; family Pyrinomonadaceae; genus PSRF01. Next base: position 1,212 of record DASXXL010000714.1, read on the forward strand.
TACAGTACTTTACCCGCTGATGAAAATCCTACTCGTTAACCCGGAGTTTCCCGAGACGTACTGGAGTTTCCGCTATGCGCTGCCTTTTGAGGGCAAGCGCTCCGTCTTTCCACCGCTTGGTCTATTGACCGTTTCGAGCCTGTTGCCGCAGTCGTGCGAGCGTCGCCTGGTCGACTTGAACATCGAGTCGCTAAAGACGTCTCAGCTCGAATGGGCCGACATGGTTTTCATCACTGGGATGCTGGCCCAGAAGGAGTCGCTGCACGAGGTAGCCGCGCGGGCGAAGAAGCTCGGCAAACTGATCGTGCTCGGTGGGCCTTACGTTACCAGCACGATCGAAGAGCTGCCTGACGCGGATCACATCTTCCAGGGCGAAGCGGAAACAACACTGCCGCAGTTTTTCACGGACCTCGAACGCGGCGACGCAAAGCGGATCTACAAGGCGCCACAACGGCCGCCGATGTCGATCACGCCGATTCCGGATTTCGGTCTCGTCAACTTGAAGAAATACAGTTGCATGTCCGTGCAGTACTCGCGCGGTTGTCCGTTCTCGTGCGAGTTTTGCGACATCATCGAGATCTACGGCCGCGTTCCGCGCACGAAGAGCAATCAACAGATGCTCGCCGAGTTTGACGCACTGAAACGTCTCGGCTGGCGTGGTCCACTGTTCATCGTCGACGACAATTTCATCGGCAACAAAAAGAACGTGCGCCAACTCATGCCGGACATGGTTGCGTGGCAGAAGAACAACGGCATGCCTTTCTCGCTGCTGACAGAAGCGAGCGTGAACCTGGCCGATGACGACGACCTGCTCGCAGCAATGAAGGACGCCGGTTTTCGCCGCGTCTTCCTCGGTATCGAGACTCCGGTGGAAGAGAGCCTCAAAGAAGCGCAGAAAACCCAGAACCGCGGCAACCTGCTCGACTCCGTGCGCAAGATTCAGAGTCACGGCATGGAAGTGATGGCCGGTTTCATCGTCGGCTTCGACAACGATCCGGAAGACATCTTCGAACGACAGATCGAGTTCATTCGCGAGAGCGCGATTCCGATGGCAATGGTCGGCATGCTCAACGCGCTGCCCGACACGCAACTCTGGAAACGCCTCGAACGCGAAGGTCGCTTGCTCGGCAACGACGCCACCGGCAACAACACGCTCTCGTCGCTGAACTTCATTCCCCGCATGGATGCGGAAACACTCCAGGCCGGCTACCAGCGCATCATGCGCACGATTTACAGGCCGAGCGAGTACTACCGCCGCGCGCTCGACTCGTTGCAGCGCACGCCGCAGGACGTGCCCGAGGCACACCAGTATCACGGCTTCAAAGCAGTCAAAGCTTTTCTGCGCATCGCGATCCACCTCGGCGTGCTCGATGCGGAGCGGCGCGAGTTCTGGCGCTTCTTCCTCGAAGCGTTGCGCACGCATCACGATCGAATGACTGAACTACTGCGTCACGCGGCCATGGCCTACCACTTCCGCAAGTTGACCGAAGCTCACTGCTATTCGTGAGTACTCCGAGAAACTCTGCCTTCGCAGCACTCCGGCATCGCGACTTTCGGCTCCTCTGGCTCGGACTCATTGTGTCCGTTACCGGCTCGCAGATGCAGACCGTCGCGATCAAC
>DASXXL010000715.1:0-2590 GCA_036503085.1 Pyrinomonadaceae bacterium
GAAGCCGAAGCCAAGGACGCTTAAAGTGGACAGGATTTCAGAATTGACATGATGGTAGTCTAGTCTTGTAAATTCTGAAATCCTGTCTATGTCTGACTACATCGCCTATTTACCGCACGTTAACGCTTTTCTGAACGGTACGAGCGCAATTCTTCTAGTCACCGGTTACTCATTCATTCGCGCGCGCAACGTGATTGCGCATCGCGCCTGTCAGATCGCGGCGCTGATCGTCTCGTCGTTGTTTCTCGCTTCTTATCTCTTCTATCACTATCACCACGGAACGACGCGTTTTCTCGGTGTGGGATTCGCGCGGCCGCTGTACTTCACGATCCTGACGACTCACACGATCCTTGCGGTCGTCATCGTGCCCTTAATCTTCCTGACTTTTTATCGCGCCTTGCGCGGCGACTTCATTCGCCACCGGCGCATTGCGCGCGTTACGCTGCCGCTGTGGCTTTACGTGTCGGTGACGGGCGTGATCGTCTATCTGATGCTTTATCACTTTTATCCTCATGGCTGAAGACGGAAACGGAAATCATCCGGGTGTGCGAGCGGTCGAGGTGCGACGGCGCGCGCCTGGTTCTGGTCCGATACTGATCCTCGCCGGATTATTTCTCGCCGCGACTTTTCTCGCGTGGTACTTCACTTGGTTTGGCCGCGAGCTCTCCGACGCGGACGTCTCCAAGTACTTGGCGGACACGAGCAATCCGCGCCACGTGCAACACGCGCTGTTGCAGATTCAGCAACGTATCGAACGTGGCGACGCCACTAGTAAGACCTGGTATCCGCAGTTGATTGCGCTCAGCGGCAGTCCGGAAACGGAGTTTCGACTGACCTTGGCGTGGTTGATGGGTTTTGACAACGGCTCGACGCAGTTTCATGAGGCGTTGTTGAAGTTGCTGAAAGACTCGGAGCCGATCGTGCGTCGTAATGCGGCGTTGGCGTTGGTGCGTTTCAACGATCCGAGTGGACGTGAAGAGCTTGTTGCAATCCTGAAGCCGTATGTAGTGAAGGCAAACGCGAGTGGGACGATCGCAAGTAGTTTGCAGGAGGGCGCCACGGTTGCGCGCACGACGCTGCTCGCCCGGATCGGGCAGGCTGATGGAAAGATCGTTGAGCTCAGATCTCCTTTGCCCGGACGGATAGATAAACTCCTGAAAGCGAACGGCACCGAGATCAATGAAGGCGACGAAGTTTTGAGTCTCTACTCAGACGAGAACAGTGTGTGGGAAGCTTTGCGCGGTTTGTCTTTGGTTGGATCTCGTGAAGATCTTCCGGCGATTGAGAGTTACGCAAAGTCCACTTCGGTTTCGGCAAAAATCCGCGAACAAGCCAGCCTCGCAGCAAAGGCCATTCAAACACGGATAAAAACCAATTAGGCTGGTGGCGCGGGTGGCAAGTCGGGCAAGGTGATCGCGTGCATCGCTTCCCAGTCGTCAGTGGGGATCATCTCGATCGCGTCCCACGGACAGCCATCGAGAAACGCACCATCTGGTCCTTTGCTGGTGCACTTCTGACAGCCAATGCAGAGATAAGGATCGACTTCGATTCGTCCGAACGGCGGGTGGTCCTCATCCGGCACCCAGAACATGCACGCCTCGATCGGGCAATACTCGATGCATGCGGGTGACCCGGAGCAGCCGGTGCAGCAATCAGTGGTGATGGCGAGTATGCGCGGCCGCTTCTTGCGCTGCGCTTTGCCGTCACCTTGTGACATCGGCCAGTGTTTCTCTACGATGTCGTACATCGTCTAACCCTCGCGTTCGCTGTAGTGAAATCGCAGTTGGACTCTAACATAGCTTTGCGGATTTCCTCAACGATTTGTGTCGGCGCAGATTGCTGCTTGCTGGTGGACCGCCGGTAGCATAGAAAGTAGCTGATATCAACAGCGGAGGGAACGAAAAATGGAAGCTATATCGGGTGTATTTCGATCGCGAGAAGATGGAGAGCGCGCGGTTAACGAACTAAGGAAAGCGGGCCTACCGGATAACAGAATCGGTTTTATAACTCCCGGCAACGATGGCGAGGAACTCGAGCGTGGTCTACCGGTCACGGACACGGAACAGCCGGGCATGGGCCGTGCGATGGGCGCGGCGGTTGGGGGCGCAATGGGTGCCGCGGGTGGCGCGACGTTAGGACTCGCGGCCGCGACGTTGGCAGTACCGGGCGTTGGACCAGTGATCGCCTTTGGCATGGTCGGTGCGGCGTTGCTCGGTATCGTCGGCGCGACGGCGGGTTCGGCAGTGGGCGACACGATCGAAGAAGAGCTTGGCGAAGGCGTGCCGCACGAAGACATATTTCTCTATGAAGACGCGCTGCGGCACGGTCATTCAGTCGTCATCGCCTACACGGAGAATGATGATCAGGTCGACAAAGTTGAAGACGTGCTCGATCGCGCCGGGGCGATGGATCTCGATGAACTGCGAGAGCATTGGTGGGGCGAACTGCGAGACGGCGAGCGCGCGCACTACCACGGTGAAGGTCGCGACTTCGATCGCGACGAAGAGAATTACCGCCGTGGCTTTGAGGCCGCGCATCATCCGCGTCGCAGAGGCAAGGCTTACACAGACGTCGAGCAGGATCTGAAGAC
>DASXXL010000716.1:0-5335 GCA_036503085.1 Pyrinomonadaceae bacterium
CGACGACTACGCAATCGAAAGCCTTGTCGGGCAGACCGGAATCGAGCAACGAACGGTTTACCGCGTTTGCTTTCGTCCAGCGCGTCTGAAATTGCTCGATGACTTCGTTTGAGATGTCGAGGCCGGTGACGTTTGCGCCGCGGGCCAGCAGGTATTCAGTGGTTTGGCCGCTGCCACACATCGCGTCGAGCACGTGGAAGCCGGTGAGATTCAGGCCGGCGAACATCGGTTCGTAAATGAACCGGCGGCGATATTCGACGCTCCACTCGTCGCTGTAATGCGCTTCGTAATCGGCGGCGATGTTGTTGTAGTGCCTTAGTTGTTGTCGCTCGGCGGCGTCAAGCTGCGCCTGCCACAGAGCCGTGGTTGTGCTCATCGTTTTCGCCTCCACTGCAGCGGGATTGCTAACGCGCCGATAAACGCGAAGCCCGCGAGGCTGGCAAATGATGAAACGCGGCTGCGCGGCGGCTCTTTGAAGACGAGATCGATCGTGGCCGCATCGCGAGGTATGGAGATCAATAGTGCGCCGTCTTTGTCTGGTCGAGTCTGTAAGAGTTGATCGCCGCTGGTAGCGGTCCAGTGCGGGTAGTAGAAGGTTTTCACTCGTGCCGTAGTTGCTTCGCCGGCGGCGACTGAGAAGCGTCGGGCTTCGGGTGTCCACGAGTTTACGGTGACTGAGCGTCCGGCAACCTCCACCTGGTTCGTCATCGGTTTTGGTGTTGGCGTAGCCCAGATCGGAAACCAGTAGTTCACGCTCGCTGTACCGCGCACCGCAGCCAACGTATTTTCAAATGAGGTCCGTGGCAGATACTTCGCTTCACGCACGACATGTGAAAGCGTGAACACGACTGCGATAGTCATCGCGCTCAGAATAAGCATCCGTGGAATGCGCGCACACTCGCTGATCTTCGGGACTGCGGCAGCTATTAAAACTGCGGTACCCAGCGAAACGATCGTCAGCCAACGCCAGGGAAACTGAGTCTGTTGTAACGGCGAGAACAGGTTCCAAAGCGGACGGCTCAACGGCAACGCCATGAACAATGCGAAAGCCGTCAATACGACGACGGGCCGCAGACGGTGTTGGTTGCGCGAGGCGTTACGCCAAAGGGAGGGGATTTTTTTCAAAGCTGTTAGCGTTGGCGCACTCAACAGCAGGGTCATCAAAAGAAGAATGTTCATCCACCAGACGTTCATGTTGTCGGGTGAGAAGGTTGAGAGCAGGAAGTTAAAGCGATAGTCTACTGACGCGTCGTGATCGACTGCGTTGATGCCGATCCAGCGTAGCTCCGAGACCATTGTGATCCAGTAGATCGAGCTCGCGCATAACCCGAGCGCCGCAGCGCCAGCGAGTTTCGCGAGCGTCTGTAACCTGCGAAGCGCGTCGACACGCGCGAACGCATAGACCACGAGCGCCATTGATCCGATCACCGTTAACGGCAGATGCGTCAAAACCAGCAGCGCGTAACATCCTGCTAATCCCGCGACATCTCTTCGCCGCCCGTGCGCGCACACGCGCTCGACAAACGCAAACACAAACGGCAGCACGCCTGCACCCGCCCACTCCGCGAGCATCGTCGCCTGGTAAAGCTGATTCAGGTGATAAGGCGCCAGCGCGTAGAACAGCCCAACCCACATCGCCTGCGACGACGGCAGCAGCGTTCGCGCCCAAAAATAAATTCCTAAGCCCCCTGCCACCGCAACAAACACCAACGTGAGCAACGTCGCGACGTACCACTCGCCAGTGAAAAAGCGAAACAACGAGAGCAGGTAATAAAGCGCGGGCGGATAGAAACGAAAGCTGGGGTCGCCGTAACCACCGTTCGATTCCGCGAGCCAGCCGGGATAAAAGTTGCCGCCGGCAATCGCGTCGTAGAAGGGAAGCGCGAAACGAAAGTGATTGGAGAGGTCGCGATTCGACGGAACGCCGAAGAGTAAAACCGGAACGACCGCTAAGACGGAAACAGCGACAACGAAGGCCACGTGTTTCACCACCGGCGAACCCGCCATGGACCACGTCTTTGCTTCGTGACTTTGAAGTACGCGCGAACTCATCAGATCGTTTTAGGGGTGGACACCGAAGCGCCACCCCTACTAATGCCAAAAGTTTTCGAACGGTTAATTGCCGAGCGGTGGAAGCGCGTTGATGTCTGCTCTCGTGTTGGGAATTGCGCTGAGATCCGCATCGCCGCGCAGGATGCCGACTTCGGTGATGCCGAACGTCCGCGTGCCCGTCATCGACACGCCCGAGGTGATTAACGGGAACGCGTAGGCGCCGTAGACTGCGTTTGCAGCGGTACCTGCCTGCTCGACGATCTCAAAGTGGTAACCACTCTTGTCACCAGTCGAAAGATTACCGTCGACGAGAACTTGTCCGTTCAATGCCGCGAGATTCGGTCCGAATGCACCGTTGCCCATAGTGGACTGGTAAACCACTTGCGCACTATGGATCGTTCGTATGGAAGATTGAGCTGAGCCTTCGTTCGCCGCACGTCGGGAGGCCAGGAGGTTGGGAATGGCGATGGCGGCGATGATGCCGATAATCGCAACAACAATTAGCAGCTCTATCAATGAGAAACCTTGTTGGCGATTCGTGTTCATGTTGGTTAGTGGCTCCTTAAATCTGGTCAAACTGCGCCCGAGCGCTGAGTTTCAGCAGCTTTCGTTACAAGGGTCGTGCCAGACGCTTTGAGGCTGCTTTCGCGTGTGCATTAGCGCGTTGCGCGGGCCTTTGAGTGTAGGTTGACAAAAACTGGCATCGCTCTGTGTCGCATTGTGTCAGGGCTTGATGGTCCAGTAATCGGTGGTCCAAAGGGCCCCGGTCGCGTGGTCCAAAAAAGAAGAGGGTGGAAGCGAACTTCCACCCTCGCATAAACAACGGACTCAGTAGCTGATTAGTTACCGAGCACGCCCATACCGGTGATCAACGCTCTGGTGTTCGGGATCGCGGCCAGAGTGGCGTCGCCGTGCATGACACCGTCTTCCGTGATACCGAAGCGGCGAGTACCCGTGGCGGAAACACCACCGGTGGTTGACGGGAAGCCATAAGCGCCGAATTCAGCAGTCGCGCCGGTGCCGGCCTGTTCGACGACGGCGAAGGTGTAACCACTCTTCGAACCGGTCGAGAGAACGCCGTCAATCAAGTTCGCGCCGCCGCCGGCCACTGGGCCAAGCGCCGTAAGGTTAGCAGCGAACGCGCCGTTGCCGGTCGTCGCCTGGTAGGTGGCTTGTGAGCTGTGAATAGTGCGGAGGGACGATTGGGCCGAGCCTTCGTTAGCAGCGCGGCGGGAAGCAAGCAGGTTGGGGATAGCGATGGCGGCGATGATGCCGATGATCGCAACGACGATGAGAAGTTCGATCAACGAAAAGCCTTCTTGGCGTTTGGTAGTCATTCTGGTTAGGTGCTCCTTAGAAGATATAGGGAATTTCCTAATGCTCGCGCCACCGGCTTTCGTCACTGTGTGAGCCGCGCAAAGCGCGAATTGTCGGTGGGCCTTAGAACAACCAGTGTGCCAATCGGCATTTGGACCAAAAGGGCAAAAAAGCGATCGTTTTTGATCGAAATTTTGTTGCGGGTGGTGTGAACGGCGCGAGCCGTGACACTTTCTGGCAGGACCTTAATGACGCTTTACGGCAGGAGCACTCGGAGTGTCAGCGAGGTGGGAACACGGATGAAACGGATCGTCTAGTTTCCGTCACCAACGCCGGCGGCGAACTCGCCGGTATCGTCTGCTTGCGTGTCTTCCGAGCGGCGGCGTGGGCCTTGATCGGTGGCGCGGCGGCGCGGGGTGGAATCGGGACTGCGACGCTCGTCACGCATCTGTGCGGTTAGACCACGCACGCCGTGCTTGTCGAGCAGATGCCGCAACGAACGCACCGAGAGACGCAGCAGTTCGGCCGCATTGGTCTGGTTTCCGGAAGTGCGCCGGAGCGCTTCCAGAACGTAAGTCTTCTCTAGCTGGTCCAGGTGCGCCGTGAGGTTGATTCCTTCTTCGGGAAACTCCATCGCCTCCGCGACGCGATACGGATTGTAATTGGTGATCTTCTCCGGCAGGCGCTCGGGTTCGATAGAACCGGTGCTCTCCAAAGCGACTGCGCGCTCGATCGTGTGCTCAAGCTCGCGCACGTTGCCCGGCCACGAGTAACGTTCGAGCAGACGCATCGCGTTCTCGCTGATACTCAACGCACGGCCCGTTGGCGCGCAAAACTTCTGTACGAAGTGATTCGCGAGTTCGGAGATGTCTTCCGCGCGTTCACGCAACGGCGGCAGCTCGATCGGAATGACAGAGATGCGATAGTAAAGATCTTCGCGAAACGTTCCCGCGGAGACCATGCTGGCGAGATCGCGATTCGTCGCCGCGATCACACGCGTATCCACCACGGTTTCATCCGTCGCCCCGACCGGCCTCACTCTTCGTTCCTGCAACACGCGCAAGAGTTTGACCTGCATCGCCGGCGACATTTCGCCGATTTCGTCCAGAAAAATCGTCCCGCTGTTGGCCGCTTCGAATAACCCCTTGCGGTTCGCATTCGCGCCCGTGAACGAGCCCTTCACGTAACCAAACAACTCCGACTCCAGCAACGTCTCCGTAAACGCGCCGCAGTTCACCGACACGAACGGCTTCTCGGCGCGCGGACTCAGGTCGTGAATCGCACGCGCAACCAGTTCTTTACCCGTGCCCGACTCGCCGGTAACGAGCACCGTCGCCTGCACCTGCGCGACTCTCTCGATCATCTGGTAAAGCGCGAGCATGCGCGGGCTGCGGCCGATGATGTTGCCGAGCTGGCCGCGCGTCCGCTGGCCCTGGATGAGCGCTTTGTTCTCCTCCAGCAGCGCCTCTTTTTCTTTGACGAGGGAAATCTTTTGCAGTGCGCGCGCGACTGTCTCTTTGAGAAGATCATTGTCGAAAGGCTTCTGCACGAAGTCGTACGCGCCGAGCAGAAACGCTTCGCGCGCGGTGTCGACGTTCGCAAACGCCGTCATCATGATGACTTCCACTTCGGGCAGCAGCTCGCGCGCGGCGCGCAGCAAGTCGACGCCGTTCATGTCGGGCATGCGAATGTCCGAGATGATCAGATCGGGCGCTTGCTCGCGCATCAACGCGAGCGCCTGTTGACCATGTTCGGCGACGCGCACCGTGTGACCTTCGCGTTGCAGGAGATGCGTCAGGAACTGTCGCATTCCCAATTCGTCGTCAACGATCAAAAGATTCGCCATAAGACTTTGGATTGTTTAATCAGCAGCGACTGCTTCGTCTGTATTTGTGGCCAGTGGTAATTCGACCGTGATGGTTGTTCCCTGTCCTTCGCGACTGCGGACGTTGATTGTACCACCATG
>DASXXL010000717.1:0-3873 GCA_036503085.1 Pyrinomonadaceae bacterium
CCCCGCCATTTGAATAGTATTTAGGAAGCCGCTGCGTGACTGTGTAGCCGAGGCTCTCGTAGAGTTTTTGCGCCGGTGTGTTCAGCGTGCGCACTTCCAGCCGCACGAGCCTCACGTTACGTTTGCGGAAACCATCTTCAACTTGCTTCATCAAACGCTTCGCGAGATTGCGGCGCCGGTGTTCGGGAGCGACGCCGACAGTAGTGACGTGTCCGGTGTGATCGGGTTCGACGAGTCCGATCACGAAACCGGCCATGACGCCGCCGGCAGTGACCGCGCGAAAAGAAACTGACTCGGGAGCCGTGAGCAGGTAATCGAAAGTCTCGCGGCTGTAGGCTTCGCCGTCGATGAAGCAACGCTGATCGAGTCGCCAGGTTTCATCGAGTTGCGAGATGGTCAGCGGGCGAATGTCGTAGGTCGCGCCCCAGGATGGGGTTGGTGTCTTCTCTTTCTTCTGGGGATCGTAAGGAAGATCAGATTGTGACCACCAGCGGGAGCGAAATTTCTTTAGTACTGCCATAACGTTTTAGCATCGACATCGGATTTAGCATCGACAGCAGCGGACCGGCCTTAGTTTAGCATCCGGGTTTTGATCCTTACTAGAGGATAAGCATGCAGTCGCCGTAGCTGTAAAAGCGATAGCGTTCGTCAACGGCGTGGCGGTAAGCATTGAGTACGAGCTCGCGTCCGGCGAACGCGCTGACGAGGATCAAGAGGGAAGACTGTGGCAAGTGAAAGTTGGTCAAGAGCGCGTCGGCGACACGAAATTTGTAACCGGGTTTGATCGTCAGCGTCGCCTCGCCCGCGCCTGCGTGTACTTCGCCTGTTTCAGTTGAACTGGACTCCAGCGCGCGCATGGTGGTTGTGCCTATTACGATCACGCGACCGCCACATCTCTTCGCGTTGTTAATCTTGTCTGCGGCTGCTGCGGAGATCTCGAAACGTTCGGCTGAGACTATATGCTGGTCAACGTCGTCGACGCGCACCGGTTCGAACGTTCCGTAACCGACGTGCAGCGTAAGTTCAGCGAGAGATGCGCGTTGTTCTATCTGTTCGAGCACCTCCGGCGTGAAGTGCAGTCCCGCAGTCGGCGCCGCGATCGCGCCGCGTTGTCTCGCGTAAACCGTCTGGTACCTTTCACGATCGTTGGCGGACGTATCAATGGTTCTTTTTATGTAAGGCGGTAGCGGTGTAACTCCGATCTCCTGCAAAAGATCGTCGAAAGAACCTTCACAGTGGAAACGAACCTGCCGCAACTCCGAACCTGGCTCATCCACGATCTCCGCGTAGAGTCGCCCGTCCCCAAACACAACCCGCGAATCTTTCTTGAGCCTCCCGCCGGGCCTGACGAGCGCCTCCCAAACCTTCGCTTCGAGTTCACGTACGAGAAAAATCTCAACCTGCCCGCCCGTTTCTTCTCGACGCCCTTTCAGCCGCGCGGGAATCACACGCGAGTTGTTTACAACGACAACATCATCCTCATGCAGATAATCGGTGAAGTTCTTGAAACTGGAGTCGGTCCACGTCTGAGCCGCGCGGTCGAGCACCAGCATCCGCGACGCATCGCGCTCTGCGAGAGGTTGTTGCGCGATCAGCTCTGCCGGCAACTCATAATCGAAATCGGAGAGGTGCATCGAACTTTACGCAGGATGTTCGCGATGAAACACGGCAGTGAGTTGCGCCCCAAATAACATGATCAAGCTCGACACGTAACTCCACGTGAGGACCGCGACCACCGCGCCCACCGATCCGTAAATCTGATCGTAATGAAAGTAACCCAGGCTCGCCGCGAAAATGTACTTCGCCAACTCCCATAGCAACCCGGCGAGAAACGCGCCCGGCAACGTATCTCTCACGCTCACTGACGCTCGCGGCAACAAGCGATAGATCATGATGAAAAGCGCTACTGTGATCAGGTAACTGCCGGTCGCAAAGATCACCTGCCAGAAACCACTCCCAACTGAGCCCAACAATGAATACCGCGCGATCTGTCGCGGCGAGAGTCTCACGGCGATCTCGCGCAACGCCACCAAAAACGAAGTGATGAGCACCGAAAACGACAGCAACAGACCTACAATTCCCACCATGCCGACGGTGAGCGCGCGTCCATGCCAGAACGTCCGCGACGTCGAGGCCCAGATGCGATTGAGCGCGCGCTCGACCACGGCAAACACCCACGAGCCCGCCCAGAAAACAATCACCACACACGTCGCGATCGAGACGAAGCTCAGGTCCGAAAACTGTCCGATCGTGTCGCGCAAAAACTTGCTCGAACCCGGATACACATCGAGCGCCTGCGCTAGCATCTGGCTGCCCGCGGCGAGTTTGTTACTGATCGCCAACAACACCAGCAACGCGGGGAACAGCGCCATCAATCCGAAATAACTCATCGCCGCCGCCGACGTGAAGAGATCGTTTTCGTGAAACTGATGCAGCGTGTGGGCCAGCATCGAACTCCACGGCGAGCGGTTACGAACGCCGAACGAATGACGTGAAAGAGAGGTGACGAAACGCTTCATCCCAAATCGATTCTTTAGCGGGGGTCAAACAGGCTGGGGCGGCCGAGTCCATGGGTTTTAATGCCGAAATGTTCGTATGCGAGCGGGGTCGCGAGACGGCCACGAGGCGTTCGATCGAGAAACCCGATCTGGATCAGGTAAGGCTCGATGATCTCCTCGATCGAATCTTTCTCTTCGTGAATCGAAGCGGAAATCGTGCCCAGCCCAACCGGGCCGCCGTTGAACTTGTCGATGATGGTCAGCAGCAGTTTGCGATCCATCTCATCGAGACCATACGTGTCAACTTCCATTCGGTTCAAGGCATCGCTCGCGACCGCTTGCGTGATGCGGCCGTCGTAATCGACTTCCGCGTAATCACGCACGCGCCGCAACAGGCGATTCACGATTCGCGGTGTGCCGCGCGAGCGTCGCGCTATCTCGCGTGCGCCGTCATTGTCGATCGCGACGCCGAGAATCTCCGCGGAACGTTTGCAGATCACTTCGAGATCTTCGTGGGGATAGAAGTCGAGATGAAAGACAATACCGAAGCGGCCACGCAACGGCGCTGTGATCAGACCCGCGCGCGTCGTGGCGCCAATCAAAGTGAACTTCGGAATCTCGAGTTTGATCGAACGCGCCGAAGGTCCCTGGCCGATGAGAAGATCGAGTTGGTAATCCTCCATCGCCGGATAGAGCTTCTCTTCGAGCGCGGGCAGCAGACGATGAATCTCATCGATGAAGAGTACGTCGCCTTCCTGCAAGTTTGTTAACAGCGCGGCGATGTCGCCGGCCTTTTCGATCGCCGGACCGGCAGTGGATTTCAACTCCGCCCCCATCTCGTTGGCGATGATGTTTGCGAGCGTGGTCTTGCCGAGACCCGGTGGACCAGTCAACAGCACGTGATCGAGTGCTTCGCGACGCGCGCGCGCGGCTTTCATGTAAACGCGCAGGTTTTCTTTCACCTGCCGCTGGCCGATGTAATCTTCGATGCGCGTCGGGCGCAGCGTCAGATCGAGTTGGCGATCTTCGTCGGTCGCGGCGCCGTCTCTCAGTTTTGCGGAAATTGGTTCAGCCATCCGGTCTCTTTATAGTCGCGCGAGTTTGCGTAGCCCGCGCCGCAACACTGACTCCACCGTTACTTCGCCGTCTTCGTGGAGCACACTGTCTATCGCCTTTTCCGCCGCAGATCTCTGGTACCCGAGATTTATCAAACCCGAAAGCGCCTGCGCCCGCACGTCGTCGTTGGAAGACGGGAGCGAAGCATCGCGAGCCACACCCGGTTCTTCCGCCACCTGACTCGCGGCCAGCGCCGTCATCTTCTCACGCAGATCGACGATCAGTCTTTCCGCGGTCTTTCGGCCGACGCCGGGAATCA
>DASXXL010000718.1:0-2667 GCA_036503085.1 Pyrinomonadaceae bacterium
TCGCCCGCGACGACGGTTTCGATTGGCGTGCGGCCGGGCGGTAGTTCGTCGATCACTGACACGTCGAGATCGCCATAGACCGTCATCGCGAGTGAACGGGGAATCGGTGTCGCGGTCATCACGAGTACGTCGGGATTCAAACCGCGCGCGCGCAGTTCGGCGCGTTGCATCACGCCGAAACGATGCTGCTCGTCGATGACGGCGAGTCCGAGTTTTGCAAATGCGACGCCCTCCTGCACGAGCGCGTGCGTGCCGATGCAGGCGTGAATCTCGCCGTCTTGCAACGCGACGCGCAGTTTTCGTTTTTCCGCGGCGCGCAGCGAGCCGGTGAGCAGTTCGACGCGATAGGGTGTTTTCGCGAGCAGTCGTTTGATGTTGCGTGCGTGCTGTTCGGCAAGGATTTCAGTCGGCGCCATCAACGCGGTTTGGAGATCATTTTCCATGGCCGCGATCATCGCGACGGCGGCGACGATCGTTTTGCCGCTGCCGACGTCGCCTTGCAGCAGGCGATTCATCGGCGCCGTTGATTTCAGATCGTTGAAGATCTCCCGCGTGACTCTTACCTGAGCCTTCGTCAACTTAAACGGCAACAGCGGCGCGATGTGTTCAAGCACTTTCTTATCGATCTTCAACTTGTTGCCCTTGACTTCCTTCGTGCGGCGGCCGCGTTTCAAACCGAGCGCGAACGTGACCCAGAAGAAGTCTTCGAAGATCATCCGCGTGTGCGCCGGACTGCGCGCGAGCTCGTAATCCTCCATCGACGCGTCGGATGGTGGGAAGTGAATCTCGTGCAGTGTTTGCGCGCGGCCGATCAGGCGATGGCGTCTTAATAGATCCTCCGGAAGTGTCTCCTCGACGGCTTGCGGATCGAGCTGTGCGAACACACCGTGAACAATCTCGCGCACGCGTTTCGAGTTGAATGGACCAAGCTTGCGATACACCGGCACGCGGCGGCCGACGTGAATCGCAGCGAGTGACGGATCGGAAACGTTTTCTTCCGACTGTTCGAGATCGACTGTCGTCTCGCCTTGATCGGGCGAGGGAAGTAGCTCGAGTTCGTCGGCCGGACGGTGTAACTGGAGTTTGTAAATACTCTTGGTGGCGTTCCATTCCCAGCGGCCGAAGGTGATGAAGCGCGTTCCGGCGACGAGTTTTTCTGAGTAGTACTTGACGATGTCGTAGGCGCGGCCGCCCGACACAAACCACCAAACGATCACCTCGGGTCCGCTTCTGGCGGCGTCGTAAGCGCGGACTTCGAAGATGAAGAGGCGCGAACGGCTAAAACCTTTTCTGACTTCATAACCGTGGGCGCGTTGGACCACCAGCTCGAGCGACGCTTCGAGGCCGTCGCTGAGATCCCTGATCGCGGCCGGATGCGAACGATCCTCGTACCGCATCGGCAAGTAGTTGAGCAGATCTTCGACCGTCGCTTCGGCGGCGTTTCGTTTGTTTGCGTGGGCGGCGACGGCGAGCGCGAGTTTGTGTGAAAGGTGATCTCCCAGACGTGCGATGCGGAAATTGTGAAGATCCTCAATTCGAGTGTTGAGGCAGATGGCGCTGGGCATCGGCGGGATCATAGCATTAGCGCGGCGTCTGATATACCGTGCGATATACTGGGGGCACAGGGGGCTTTATGAGTAAGGAACCGGCGACGGTGGTAACGCGTGATGCGTTGAAGGAACTGCGGCAGGGGTTGTTGCGGCTGCACAAACTGCTGCTTGATTTGGAGCGGCGCGATTACGAGCGCTCGCGCGGGAGAATCAATAATAGTTACGAATTTTTGCAGTTGGTGTTAAAGGACCCGTGGTTTGACTGGTTGCATCGCTTGTCGGAGCTGATTGTGCAGATCGACGAGGCGCTCGACACGCGCGAGCCGGAGACCCCGATGACCGAAGACGACGCGACGGCGTTGACCGAGCGTGCGAAGGCGCTGCTCGCGCCGTCGGAAACAGGCACGCAGTTTCAGAAGAATTATTTTTTGGCGTTGCAGCAGTCGCCGGACGTGGTGTTGCTACATTCTGAAGTGATGAGGCTGCTGGGACGTTAAAGCTTTCCGCCACAGATTCACACAGACAAACACGGATCGAAATTGATCCGTGTATATCCGTGTGAGTCTGTGGCTTCCGTTCTAACTCTCACGCTGTGCAGTGTTCGTCAAATGCTTTTGTGAGTTCAGTGGCGATCTGAGTGGCGTCGCGGCCTTCGATCTGCCAACGCTCCAGCATGTAGACCAACTCGCCGTCTTTCAACAACGCGATCGATGGTGAGGATGGTCCGTAACCAGTGAAGTAACTGCGCGCACGCTCGGTGGCTTCGATATCCGCGCCGGCAAACACCGTCGCAACCTTGTCAGGCTTGACGTCGTGTTGCAGCGCGAGCGCGACACCCGGACGCGCCTTTCCCGCGGCGCAACCGCAGATCGAATTCACCACCACCATCAAAGTCCCTTTACTATTCTTAACAGTGTCATCAACCGCCGCGGGCGTTCTCAATTCCTCCACTCCGAGCCGCGTCAAATCCTCGCGCATCGGGCGAATCATGATTTCCGGATAAGGCATCGCTAAACGTGTCTCCTTGTTTGTTATCAGCTCAAAATGTTAGCACACGAGCTATGTTGGTCGAGAATACCCGATCTTTATGCCATTCTCACCAGGCCTCAGTTCGGTG
>DASXXL010000719.1:0-5282 GCA_036503085.1 Pyrinomonadaceae bacterium
CCGGTTTTACCAGGCGACACTGTCGAATCACTCTCCGCGCGCATCCTCGAACAGGAACACCAGCTTTACCCCGAAGCAGTTGCCTTAGCACTTGGAAAACCATCCACAGATTACGCAGACTCTGTGTAATCTGTGGATGGTTTTCGTAGGCCCAGCGACTCAGCGCGTTGAAACGCCGCCCACACAGCTTTCGACAACACCGTGCGCAAACTGCCTTTCTCCATTTGATAGATCGCTTCCGCCGACGTGCCGCCCGGTGACGTGACCATGTTGCGCAACTCCGCCGGATGCTTGTGCGACTCGCGCGCAAACAGCACCGAACCAAGCATCGTCTGATGAACCAACTGCTCGGCGACGTGCCGCGAGAACCCCATGTGCACGCCCGCATCGATCAAAGCTTCCATCACGAGAAAAATGTAAGTCGGACCAGTGCCACTCAACGCGGCCGCCATGTCGACCTGCCGCTCGTTGTCAACGCGCACCGTCTTGCCGAGCGCTTCCAGCAGCGCGCGAACGTACGTCTGCTGTTGCTCACTCACCGCCGGGCTCGCCGTCCACGCGGTAACGCCTTCGCCGATCTGCGCGGGTGTGTTGGGCATTGCGCGGACCACCGCTGCGTGCAGCAGTTCGTCAGTTATGGTTTGTATCTTCGCGCCCGCAACGATCGACACGACCACCTGGTCCGAATGCGTTGCGCCTTTCAGTTCACCGAGCACCTTCGACAAGCGCTGCGGCTTTATGGCGAGTATCACGATCGAAGCGGTTAACGATTCATCCTGCGCTGCCGCGAGCGTGGCCTCGCGATTGTCTTCGAACATCTCGATGCCGTACTTCACGTGCAGCTCTTCGCGCCGCGCTTGCCGCGGATGACTCCCGACCACGTTGTCAGGGCTGATGAGTTTTTTGCGTAGCAGTCCGGCGATCATCGCTTCGGCCATTGCGCCGCAGCCGATGAATGCGAGCCGGCAGTTTTCGAGTGCGGTCGTGGGATCGCGAATGAGCTCGGTTGGTGATTCGGTGGCCATATTTCTGAGGATAGCGCACGGTCAAACAATCAGCTACTCTATCGCGCGCGATCCTGGGAGCGCAGGCGTCTCGCCTGCAAACCCCGCAGCAGCGTCCCATTCGAGCCCCGCAGGCGAGACGCCTGCGGTCCCAGGTTGTCGCGAAACCCATGACGATTGACGAACAAATCTCTTACCTCGGCAAAGGCACGGTCGAGTTGATTCGCGAAGCCGAGTTGCGCGCGAAGTTGGAGAAGTCTGCGAAGACAGGCAAGCCGCTGCGCGTAAAACTCGGCGCCGATCCTACCGCGCCTGATATTCATCTGGGCCACACGGTCGTGATCCGCAAGCTGCGTGCGTTTCAGGAGTTGGGCCACATCGCGATCTTTTTGATTGGCGACTTCACCGGCCTGATTGGCGATCCTTCCGGCAAGAGTGCGACGCGGCCGCAGCTCACACGCGAAGAGATCAACGCCAACGCCGAAACTTACAAACAACAGATCTTCAAACTGCTCGATCCCGAAAAGACAGTCATCGACTTCAACTCGCGCTGGATGGACACGCTCGGCTCCGCTGGTTTTCTGCGGCTCGCGTCGCACGTCACCGTCAGACAGATTCTCGAGCGCGACGACTTCAAACAACGGCTCGACGAGAATCGTCCCCTCGCGTTGCACGAAGTGATGTATCCGCTCGTGATGGCTTACGACTCGGTGGCGTTGGAAGCGGACGTCGAGCTCGGCGGCACGGACCAGAAGTTTAATTTGCTGATGGGCCGCAATCTGCAACGCGAGTATGGGCAGGAGTCGCAGGTCGTGTTGACGATGCCGTTACTTGAAGGGACTGACGGCGAGCAGAAGATGTCGAAGAGTCTGAATAACTATATCGGCATTAATGAACCGCCGCAGGAGATCTTCGGGAAGGTGATGTCGATCTCCGATGAGCTGATGTGGCGCTATTACGAGCTGTGCACGGATCTTTCGTTGCCACAAATTGAGGCGTTGAAGCATGAGGGAAGAAATCCGCGGGACACGAAAGCGGAACTCGCGAAGAGGATCGTTGCCGATTTTTATTCTGAAGCAGATGCGCGTGCGGCGGAAGAACAGTTCAACCTGCTGTTTCGGCAGAAGCAGGCGCCGGACGATGTTGAAGAACGAACGGTTGCTTCGGGAGCGTGGAAGTTGCCGCGGTTGTTGGTTGAGCTGCAACTCGCGCCGTCAATGGCGGAAGCGCGGCGGTTGATCGAACAGGGCGGAGTTTATATTGACGGTGAACGCGCGCCGCAGACTGATCTCAGTCTCAGCGCAGAACGATCGTTGCTCCTTCAAGTGGGTAAGAGACGCTTCATGAGAGTCAGAGGGAACACGGATTAACACGGATAGAAAGCACGGATGTCAGCGAACGTCGCAACCGAGGAAACTTTAGTAATCGAAACGCCTGAGCGCGTGCCGTTGCACTTCGCGCTCGCATCGATCGGCAATCGCTTTCTGGCCTGCGCGATCGATCATACGATTCAGGCGCTCGTGGTACTGCTCATCGCTCTTACGGGAGTGATCCTCGCGAGCGCGACGAGTTGGGAGAGTGTGCTCGCAAGCGCGCCGAAGTGGGTCCTCGCTCTAATGATTCTCACGGTGTTTCTCATCTTCACCGGCTACTTCGCGTTCTTCGAATGGATCTGGAGCGGACAGACGCCGGGCAAGCGCTGGCTGAAGCTGCGTGTCATTCGCGAAGACGGCCGCCCGATCGCGTTTTGGGAAGCTGCCATTCGCAACCTCATTCGCACGCTCGACATGATGCCCGCGCCGTTCTATTCAATCGGTCTCATTTCGGTCTTCATCAACAGTCGCGACCAACGCGTCGGCGACATGGTCGCGGGAACCGTCGTCGTGCGCGAACGTGAAGCAGAAGCGCCGCCATTCGCGCAGGTGTTTGCGAGTCCGGTGAGCGATCCGGCGTTGCGGCGTTCGTTCAAGCCGGTGCCTTTTACCGCGAACCTGAATCGTTTGACTGACGCGGAGATCCAGGTGGTGGAAACTTTTCTGCGCCGCCGCTGGGATCTTGCCGACGTGCCGCGGCAATGGATGGCCTGGCGAGTGTCGCTGCCGATTCTTTACAAGCTCCGCCCTACCTACGATCTCGCCACGTTCACGTACGAAGGTTTTCTCGAAGAACTACTTCACCGCTACCTGCAAGAGCGCCGCTTCACCGCGTAAACGTACGTGGGACCGCAGGCGTCTCGCCTGCAAGACTGCGAGCAGGACGCTACCGTTCCCTTGCAGGCGAGACGCCTGCGGTCCCAGGTAAAGCCACACTGAAACTTGAACTCGAACTGAGCTGATGTTAGCCTTCAAGGTTTTCGTCAGCGGGAGATTCGTTACAGAGGAAGTAAGAGATGAGTAAGGAAGTTTTCATACTGGGTGGCAAGCGCACGCCGATGGGCGAGTACGTCGGTGTGTTGAAGGACATTTCGGCGATCGATTTGGGCGCGATCGCCGCGCGTGGCGCACTCGAGACGACGCGCGTACAGCCCGACGAAATCGATCACACGATCATCGGTAATGCTCTACAAACTTCAGGCGACGCGATCTACGGCGCGCGTCACGTCGCGTTGAAAGCCGGAGTTCCTTTCGATCGTCCGGCGTTGACTGTTAATCGACTTTGCGGCAGCGGCATTCAGTCGATCGTTTCCGGCGCGCACATGCTGCAACTCGGCGAAGCTCAATCGTGTCTAGTCGGCGGCATGGAATCGATGTCGCAAGCGCCGCACGTGATTCGTGGCGCGCGTTCGGGCTTCGCGCTCGGCCAGGGAAAACTCGAAGACAGTTTGATGGTCGCGTTGCTCGATACTTACTGCAACACGCCGATGGCCGGCACGGCCGAGAACCTCGCGCGCAAGTTTGAGATCTCGCGCGAAGAGCAGGACAAGTATGCGCTGCGCTCGCAACAGGAAGCGAAGCGCGCGCTCGATGCGGGTGTTTTCGCACAGGAGATTGTTCCCGTGGAAGTGAAGTCGCGGAAGGGAACGCAAGTCGTCGAGAACGACGATCATCCGCGACCGGAAACAACGCTCGAAGGTCTCGCGAAACTCAAACCCGCGTTTGCGAAAGATGGTTTTGTCACGGCGGGAAATGCTTCCGGTATCGTTGACGGCGCAGCGGCGTTAGTGATCGCGAACGAAGAGTTTGTGAAGCAGCGCGATCTCACGCCGATGGGACGCATCGTCAGTTGGGCGTATGCCGGCGTCGAGCCCGAGATCATGGGCATTGGCCCAGTGCCCGCGACGCGCGCGGCACTCGCGAAAGCGAACCTGTCGCTCAACGATATCGATCTCGTGGAAGTGAATGAGGCGTTTGCGGCGCAGTATCTGGCGGTGGAGCAAGAGCTCGGCCTCGATCGTTCTCGTACGAACGTGAACGGCGGCGCGATCGCGCTCGGTCATCCGTTGGGCGCGACGGGCACGCGGCTGGTGCTTACGTTGTTGCACGAACTGCATCGTCGCAATGGTCGCTACGGCCTGGCGACAGCGTGCATCGGTGGCGGCCAGGGCATCGCGATGATCGTCGAGCGGGTTTAGAGACTTTGCCGAAAGTCTTCGAACTTCTTCTCTGTGTCTCTGTGCCTCTGTGGTTAAAGAGTCTTGGGAAAAATAACCACAGACTCACAGAGACACAGAGGTTGGGCAGGGCGGCGTCGGCTGTCCAACTTTTCCAATAAATCCAAATTCTTGAGTCTGTTTGGCGGCGCTGGCCGCGGACAATTCACCTTTGTCCGAGCTTTCTCCGCTAAACCCGACTCGGCACAATGATTGCGAATTTCCGCTGAACGCTAAAATCCCTTCAGGATAAGCATTCACCCCTTCGTAACCTGAACTGTTATTAATGACTCAACCGTCAACATCGTCTAAGGAGTTCCCTTGTATGTCGAAGACCGTAAAGTTTTTGTTTGTAAGCCTGTTGGTGTTCGCTTTCAGCGCGGTAGCGCTAGCCCAGTCGACCACCACGGGCGCAATCGGCGGCGTAGTTACTAATCCCAATAAAGAAGTCGTGCCCGGAGCCGCCGTGACCGTCAAGAACGTGGGCACAAATAAGGAAGACACGGCCACCACGGATGACACCGGACGTTTCAAGGTCGCGAACCTGCAACCGGGCGCCTATTCCGTCACCGTAAGTTCGACCGGCTTCAGTCCGAGTACGAATGAAAACGTCGTGGTTGAAATCGGACGTGAAACGACTCTCGAAATCTCACTCAGCGTTGGCCCCGTAACCGGTACGGTCGATGTCA
>DASXXL010000720.1:0-2309 GCA_036503085.1 Pyrinomonadaceae bacterium
AAACTCGGAAACTGACTGCTAGAATGCCCCGACACAAAAGATGTTGAGAGTACGGAAAAGCGGTTTTTGGAGTTTCAGTCAAGCCACAGATAAATTCATTCGGAGGTCCTGATGCTCTGGATCATTTTTGCTCTTGGCGCGGCGTTGTCGTGGGGAATCTACGGCCCGGCTCTGCACGGTGGACAAGTGAACCTCGGCAACAACCCGATGCGCGCGTTGCTCTGCGTGGGCGTCGCTTACTTTTTGATCGGCGTGCTTATTCCCGTCATCACTCTCTCTTCGCAAGGCCAGCTCAACGGCTTCAATATGAAAGGCTCGATCGGCGCGGGACTCGGCGGTGCGCTCGGCGCGATCGGGGCGATCTGCATCATCTACGCGTTTCGTTCCGGCGGAGTACCGACGTACGTGATGCCGGTCGTCTTTGCCGGCGCGCCCATCGTCAACGTGATTTACTCGATGTGGCAGCACCCGCCGAAAACTACGCCGAATCCGCTGCTGTATGTCGGTTTCGTGCTGGCCGCGTTGGGTGGCGCCCTCGTGCTTTACTACAAACCACAATCCTGACGCGATAGCAGAAATGTTGGCGCGGTAAGAACAATTCTTTCGTGTCTCCCCGTCGGACGTTTCACAAACACGAAGGAGATCGAGTCATGAAAAGCAAGTCGGTCGTGCTAGCGGCAGTGGTGTTGTTGCTTGTCTTCGCGGCGCAGGCCTTCGCCCAGGACGAAGCGAGTTGGCCGCAGTGGCGTGGACCAAACCGCGACGGCGTCTCGAAGGAAACGGGCTTGCTGAAACAGTGGCCTGCGGAAGGACCGGCGCTCGTGTGGACAGCGTCAGGCGCCGGACGCGGTTACTCATCGTTCTCGATCGCCAACGGACGTTTGTACACGATGGGTTTGCGTGGCGATCGCGAGTTTGTGATCGCGTTTGATCTCGCGAACGGCAAAGAGGTTTGGGCGACGCCGCACGGCTCTGCGTTTCACAGCAATCGTGGCGATGGTCCAAGAGGTACGCCCACCATCGACGGCGATCGTCTCTACGCGCTCGGCGGCAACGGCGACCTGTCGTGTATGGAGGCGAAGACCGGCAAGATCGTCTGGACCAAGAACGTGCTGCGCGAGTTTGGCGGCTCAAATATTCAATGGGGTATCAGCGAATCGCCGCTCGTGATGGGGAACAAAGTGCTGGTGAACGCCGGTGGGCGCAACGCGTCGATCGTCGCGTTGAATAAAGAGAACGGCGCGGTGATCTGGAAGAGCCAAAGCGACGAGGCCGGTTATTCGTCGGCGATTCCGTTGCAGGTGAACGGCGGCACGCAGGTGGTGTTCTTTACGCACGATCGCGCGCTGGGTCTGGATGTCAATGATGGAAAGTTGTTGTGGGAATATGGCAAGCCGGCAAACAACGTTGCGAACGTAGCGACGCCGATAGCGCGTGGCAATCGCGTGTTTATCTCGTCCGACTATGGTACCGGCGGCGGTGTCGTCGAGATCAAAGCTGATGGTCGCGCGCAGGAGATCTACTTCACGAAAGATATGCGCAATCATCACAGCAGCTCCGTGCTCGTGGGCGATTATCTTTACGGCTTCTCGAGCTCGGTATTAACTGCCATGAAGTTTGATACGGGCGAGATTGCGTGGCGCGATCGCAGCGTCGGCAAAGGTTCGCTCGTTTACGCGGATGGAAATCTTTATTGCTTCAGCGAGAACGGTGTGATTGGCTTGGTTGAAGCGACACCGACGGGTTATCACGAGAAGGGACGCTTCCGTATTCAGCAAGGTGAGTTGCCGACGTGGACGCATCCGGTCGTTGCGGGTGGGCGTTTGTACCTGCGCGATCAGGACACGATCTATGCGTTCGACGTGAAGCAGAAGTAGTCAGTTTGCCTGCCCCGAGGCTTTGCACAAAAAGTCGGAACGCCGAAGGCGTTAGCTAATACCAGCCCAGTGGTTGGAGCGTAGCGACAACCCTGGGAAAAGGCCATCAACACAGCGTGCGAACGCTGAAAGCGTTGGCTAGCATTTCGAATCCTTTGGCCAACGCTTTCAGCGTTCGAGCAGCTTTTCTTTTAGTACCCAGGGTATAAACCCTGGGCTGCAATTAGCGAACTCCTTCGGAGTTTAACCTTCACACATAAGTCTGCGGAGTTTTGTGCAAAGCCTGCCCCGATTTAAATACCACCACGTTTTTATTCGAAAGATGCCACGAGTTTGCAACCTACGATAGGTCGAGCAGACGAAGAATGTTGCATCCCTCGATGTCACAACCCCAAGCTTTTCCGACAAACCTGGAGGTCTGTGAGCATGAAG
>DASXXL010000721.1:0-3515 GCA_036503085.1 Pyrinomonadaceae bacterium
TGTGTACCAGCGACCAGCCCGATTTCGAGATCATTTTGATGGAGCCGAAGCCGGGCATGCTGATGGATGAGGAAACCGCGAAGACATTGCGGGCCATCATGGCGAAGGGCGTGCTTGGCGCGGGCGTTTTCGATGCCGACGATTGCCGCACGACGTATGAGGAGTTGAAAGCGAAAGGCGTGGAGTTTATCTCGCCACCGACCGAACGGCCTTACGGCATCGAAGCCGTGTTCAAAGATAATTCCGGCAACTGGTTCAGCCTCACGCAGCCAAGGTAGAATGGGTCCACTCGTTTTACAGGACCCGTTTACCCTATGCCCCTAATCAAGTGGATCGAACGCAGCTTTAATTTCAATTTTCCCGTCGAGCTTTATCCCAACGTCATCGAACGTCTGCGGGGCGCGCCGGCGCGGGTTGATGAATACTTCAACTCCGCGCCCGCCGACGTGCTACGGCGTCGCGATGACGGCCACTGGTCCATCCAGGAGAACGCCGCTCATCTTTTCGATCTCGACGCTTTGACGCTCGACCGCATCGATCAATACGTCGCGGGTCTGCCGGTGTTGCTACCCGCCGACGTCACGAACAAAGCAACCACCGCCGCCAATTACAACGACGTTTCCGCGGACACGATCAGCAAGTCGTTTCGTGAACGAAGAAAGCAGATCGTAGACAAGCTGGACAGTCTCGACGCTGAGCTCTTCGCGCGCAGCGCCGTGCATCCACGTCTCAACGTGCCGATGCGCCTCGTCGATTTTGTTTTCTTTCAGGCCGAGCACGACGATTATCATCTCGCTCGAATCAACGAACTCTTAAAACTGTTCGGAGGCTAATGCACAAACAAGTTCTCGCGCTCGCGCTGTTGATCGTTTCGGCAATCAGCGTCGCCGCTCAACAGACGTCACTCGATGCGCTGATCGAACGCGATCTCGCTTCGCTGCTCGCCACCTACAAATCGCTGCACATGGCGCCCGAGCTTTCACACCGCGAAGAGAAGACCTCCGCGTTTGTCGCGGGCGAGTTGCGCAAGCTCGGCTTCACGGTCACCGAACGCATCGGCAAGTATCAGAATTCGCAGTGGCTCGGTTATGGCGTCGTCGGCGTGTTGAAGAATGGTCCGGGCCCGACGGTGCTCGTGCGCACCGAGCTCGACGCTCTGCCGGTCGAAGAGAAGACGGGCCTGCCTTATTCGAGCAGCGTCAAAACGAAGAACGACGCGGGCGTGGAAGTCAGCGTAATGCACGCGTGCGGACACGACATCCACATGACGAGTTTTCTCGGCACGGCGAAGATGCTGACAGAGCTCAAGAACCAGTGGAGCGGCACGCTCGTAATGTTGGGCCAACCGGCCGAAGAGACGGGCGACGGCGCGACTGCGATGTTGCGCGATGACCTGTACACGCGTATTCCGAAACCCGACTTCGCGATCGCGCTGCACGACGATCCGAAAATCGAAACCGGCAAGGTTGGTTATACGCCCGGTTACGCGATGGCCAGCGCGACTTCGATCGACATCAAGATTCGCGGCATCGGCGGTCACGGTTCGGCGCCGGAAAACGCTAAAGATCCGATCGTGACTGCGGCGCAGGTCGTGATGGCATTGCAAACGATCATCAGCCGCGAGAATTCACCACTCGATCCGGCCGTGGTGACGGTCGGTTCGATTCACGGCGGCACACGTTACAACATCATTCCCGACGAAGTGAATTTGCAGTTGACGGTGCGGACTTACAAACCCGAAGTGCGAGCGCGCATCCTCGCGTCGATCGAACGCATCGTGAAAGGCGTCGCGCTGACGGCGGGCATTCCCGAAGATCGCGCGCCGATCGTGAAAGTCGCCGAAGGCACGAACTCAACCTACAACGATCCAAAATTACTCGAACGAATCGCGGGCGCGTTTCGGCAGGCGCTCGGCGCGGAGAACGTGGTCCAGGCGCCGCCGATCATGGCGAGTGAAGATTTCGGTTACTTCAGTTTGGACCAGCAGATTCCCGCAACGATCTTCTGGCTCGGCGCCTCGGACGCTGCGAAACTAAAACGGAGCAAAGAGTCGGGCGTGCCGCTGCCGGGACTGCACTCGGCGCTATTCGCACCCGTACCGGAGCCGACGCTCCGGACTGGCATCAAAGCGATGACTTCGGCAGTGCTGGAGTTGATGAAGAAGTAGTTCGTTAGGTACGAGGACTGTGCGCCAATGCTACGACTACTGATCCTACTGGCCGTACTGCCATTTCCAGTTTTCGCTCAGTCAACTCAAGAAAAAGTGCGCGATTATCGCCGGGCGAACGAGCACCAGATCCTGAAGGAATTCACTGCCCTGCTTTCGATTCCAAACGTCGCCGCCGATACGCAGAACATCCGGCGCAACGCCGAGTTCATCGCCGAGATGATGAAGCAGCGCGGTTTGACTCCGCGTCTGCTCGAAGGTCCAACACCAAACACGCCGCCCGCGGTTTACGCGGAAGTGAAAACGCCCGGCGCCGAACGCACCATCCTGCTCTACGCACACTACGACGGGCAGCCGACCGATCCCAAACAATGGACCGGCACACAGCCGTGGCAACCGGTGTTTCGTTCGGCAGCCTTGGAAGCAAACGGCGCGATCGTCACCGCGCCAAACGAAGCAACCGCGTTCAATCCCGAGTGGCGCATCTACGCGCGTTCTGCTTCCGACGACAAAGCCGGCGTGATGGCGATCCTCAATGCCTTCGCCGCGCTCAAAGCGAAAAACGTCCCGCTGACTTCAAACATCAAGTTCCTTTTCGAAGGCGAAGAGGAAGCCGGTTCACCGCATCTCGGCGAGATCATCAAAGCGAATCGCGAACTACTCGCCGCCGACGCGTGGATCATCTGCGATGGTCCGGTACACCAGTCAGGCAAGAAGCAGGTCGTCTTCGGCGCGCGCGGCGATGTGAACGTCGACGTCACCGTCTATGGCGCGAAGCGTCCGTTGCACAGCGGTCATTACGGCAACTGGTCGCCGAATCCGGCGCTGATGCTTGCGCGACTGCTCGCGTCAATGAAAGACGACGATGGCCGCGTCACGATCGAAGGCTGGTCTTCAGACGTTGAGCCGTTGGGCCAACGCGAACGCAGCGCAATCGCCGACGCACCGCAATACGACGAAGAACTCAAAAAGCAACTCGGTTTGGGTCGCACGGAAAACAGCGGCAAGTCGCTGATGGAATTGATCAACGTTCCCTCGCTGAACATCAACGGCTTCGCGAGCGGAGACGTCGGCGCGTTGGCCCGCAACGTGATCCCGACTACCGCCACCGCGGTGCTCGACCTGCGCCTCGTCAAAGGAAACGATCACACGCGACAAGTCGAACGTCTCATCGCACACATCCGCAAGCAGGGCTACTTCATCACCGACCGCGATCCCACCGACACGGAACGCGCGCAACACCCGCTGATCGCGCGCGTAAACGTCAGACCCGGCGGTTACAACGCCGAACGCACGAGCATGGATCTGCCGGTGTCGCTCGCCGTTATCGCAGCCGTGCAGACGACTA
>DASXXL010000722.1:0-1669 GCA_036503085.1 Pyrinomonadaceae bacterium
CTCGCATTCGGCGGCGACAGGCTACTGACCGACGCGCGCTTCGTCGCGTAATCGATGGCGATGTAGTCATGCGGCTGAAAGAAACGCATTTTGCGAATCTTCTCGGTGCCCACGCGCGACGCAGTGATATTCGCTACCGCGCCCGACGAAAACTCGAGGCGCGCATTCGCAGCGTCGACCTTGTTCGTCAATATCGCGATGCCCACCGCGTGAATGTTCGTCACTTCAACTTCTTCGCCGACGAGCCACTGCACGATGTCGAGATCGTGAATCATCAGGTCGAGCACGACGTCGATATCGAGCGAACGTGCGGTGAACTGGCCCACGCGATGAATCTCGAAGTAGACGGGTTTGCGCACGTGCGGCCGCAGCGCGACCATCGCGGGATTGAAACGTTCGAGGTGGCCCACCTGTAGCAGCGCGTTGCCTTTTTCCGCCGCACGAATTATGCGATCGGCTTCGTCGAGCGTGCGTGAGATCGGCTTCTCGACGAGGACGTGAACGCCGGCTTCGAGCAATTCGCACGCGATGTCGCAATGTGCTTCGGTCGGCACCGCTAGGCTCACGGCATCGACGCGCCCGATCAGCTCGCGCCAGTCTTTGGTCCATTCCACTTGTCGTTCGTCAGCGACGGTGCGGGCGGTTTCCTCGTTGAGATCGCAGACGGCGATGAATTGCGCTGCGCCTTCGCTTGCGAGCGTGGCGTGAATGCGCGCGTGCTGGCGACCAAGACTGCCAACGCCGATGACTGCTGTACGGAACGACATGGTTTTTGTAATTTAGCCGCGGACGAAACGATCGGAGCCGAATATACTTGCATCCTTCTGCGCTTGCCAAGCGACTCTACCTTCTTCTTTTTTTAGTCATCATCGCGTTTTACTTTTACGGCCTCGGTGCGCTGCCCCTGCTTGGACCGGACGAGCCGCGTTACGCGCAAGTCGCGCGCGAGATGTTTTTGCGCGGCGATCTGATCACGCCGACACTCGGCGGTCATACGTGGTTCGAAAAGCCGGCGCTGCCGTATTGGTTGATGATCGCGTCGTACAAGCTGCTTGGTGTTAACGAGTGGAGCGCGCGGCTTGGTTCGGCGGTTTGCGGGTTGCTGACGATCGCTGCGGTCGCGTTCATCGGGCGCGCGGTGGAACGTACCGCGGCTGTTGAAAGGACGACGGACGAAGCGAGCGGCTTCGATTTTTCCAGCGTGCTCGTGGCGGCGAGTTCGCTCGGTTTGATCGTGTTCTCGCGCGCGGCGAGTTTCGACGTGGCGATCACGATGACGACAGCGTGGGCGTTGGCGTTCTTTCTAGTCTATGAGCTGGACCACCGAAAGAGATCCGCGCTTTTGATCGGGTTCTACATCTGCATCGGCCTGTCGCTGCTCGCGAAAGGCCTCGTCGGGATTGTGATCCCCTTCGGTGTCGTCGGTCTTTATTACTTGTTACGACGCACGTGGCCCACGCGCCAGGTCTGGCTGAGTTTGCTTTGGGGCGTGCCGCTGGCGCTCGCGGTCTCCGCGATCTGGTACGGACCCGTGATCTTGCTGCACGGCCGGACGTTCATCGACGAATTTTTTATTCAACACCATTTCGCGCGCTACGTCTCAAACAAGTATCACCACCCGCAACCGCTCTACTTCTATCCGGCGATCATCCTGCTACTCGCGTTACCG
>DASXXL010000723.1:0-3157 GCA_036503085.1 Pyrinomonadaceae bacterium
AGCCTGAAACACCTCAGCAACTTCCCGCATCTCTTCGTGCGGAATCTCGGCGACTTCACGCTTCTCGCGTTCACGTTCTTTCGCGTAGTGTTCGGCGTCGCTCTTCGCAGCGAGATAACCGCCGAGTCCCATCGCGATCGATCCGGCCGCGATCTCGGCGAGACCCGCGGTTACGATGATGCCGGTTTGCGCGATTGCTCCGGTGAGTCCGGCAGCGAGTGCGAACGGAACAGTGAGGCCGTCAGCCATACCGATGACGATGTCGCGAACGACTTCACTCGAAGTGAAGTGTCGTTCGATGTGGGGAGTCTGGGGCATCCGGGGACTATATTAAAACTTTCCCGCGAGCATCAAGACGCCGATCAGAATAAATGCCACCGCCGCTACGCGCTTCACCCACTCGAGCGGAACGTAATCTCCGATCACGCTACCCACGATCACGCCCAACGCCGACACCGCCGCGAGCGCCAGACTCGAGCCGACAAACACGGCCCACGGCTTCTTCGTCTGCGCCGCCATCGTCATCGCCGCGAGCTGCGTCTTGTCTCCCATTTCGGCGAGAAAGATTATTCCGAAGGTTGTGAGCAACACACGAAAGTCCATTCCGGCTCCTAACTTAGAAGGCAATCCACAGATTACGCAGACTGGCTAAAAATCTGTCTAATCTGTGGATTGCTTTGTACTCCAAACTAGTGCTGATCGCGAATCAGCACGGCGTCGCGTACGAGATTTCCACGCGTGCAGGCGAGTTGTTTTCCGTCACGCGACCAGGCAAAACCGGTGATCAGCATCTCTTTGAAATCAGTGACCTGCTTCGCTGGTCCACCGTCGAGCGGCTGGCTCCAGATGTTCGTGACGTTGCTGGCGGTGCTTGTGTAAAGCACTGACTTGCCGTCCTGCGCCCACTTGAGAATCGTGAGCACCGTTCCAGCCGACGGTATGCTGAAGATCTTTGTATCGCCGCTGCCCTCGAACGGGATCACTGCGATCCGGTTCGGCGGCGCCAGCATGTCCGGCGATTCAGGATACAGGAAAGCGATCAACTTGCCGTCCGGCGAAACAGCGCCCATCGTCGCTACGTGATCCGAGACCTGTGTCGGCGCGCCGCCGTCGATCGACACTTTCCAAAGCACCGGCTTCGCGCCGCTCGGCGCGGTGTAAATCACCCAACGACCATCCGGCGTCACACTCGGAAACGAATCAACGAGCCCGGACGTCAACTGCACCGGGTTACTGCCGTCGATATTCATCCGCCACAGATTACGTCTGTCCCCACGCCACACGGAGTAAACGATGTAACGTCCATCCGGCGTGACCACGGGGGAGAAGTTCGACGCGTCGTTGGCGGTCAGTTGTTTCCGCTCGCTACCGTCGGGTTTCGTGATCCAGATGTGCGGATTGCCGCCTTCGTTCGAAACAAACGCGATGCGGCCGTCCGGCGTCCACGTGACATTGTTTCCCGCGGACGAATAGAAACTCACGTTGCCGGTCGGCAGTCGCAGACCTTTGCTGGCGTCGCCGTCAGGCACGACCCAAAGATTCACCAAACCCGACGCCTGAACAGTCGTGAATTTCTTGCCGTCCTGCGTCAGGCCGATCGCGCGATACGTGCTCAGGTCGTTGGTGACGCGCCGCGCTCGCCCGCCGGGATGTTCGATCAACCAGAGTTGGGCAATCCCCGCGGTCTCACCGGCGACGACCAGCAATCCGCTCATGTCTGTGAGCCATTCAACGCGGGCGGAGAACGTCCATCTTTGCGGCGAAAGATCTTGTTCGCCACCGTCGGCGACGTTAAAGCCGACGACTTTGCTCGTACCGCCGACGGTTGCGACAGATGCGGCGATCGTTTTGCCGTCTGGCGACCACGATGGTCCAGTGAAGAAAATCGGCGCGAACTTGTTGGGAAAATCCTTTACTGAGAGAGCGCGTTCGTTCGTGCCGTCGATGTTCGCGATGATCAACGCACTGCTGCCCGGTTTGGGATAATTGCCGCGCACGAAAACAAACTGTTTGCCGTCAGGAGAAAAACTGACTGGCCCATCGATTCTCTCGAGCAGTTTCACCGGCGTACCGCCGAAGGCCGGAATGCGGTACAGCGCACCTGTATCCTGATTGGCTTTGACGGCGTAGTAGAGATCGTTGCCGTCGGGCGAAAAGGTGATGCCGAAGAAGCCAACGGGCGCCGGTTGCAGAATCATTTTGTCGTTGGCCGCGCTAACCTGCCGTATCCAAAGACTCTGACTGCTGCGCTCGCTCAGAACGTAGACGATGTATTTACCGTCAGGCGAGATCGTCGCGTCGATCGCGTTGCCGGAGTTGGTGAGTGGCGCGAGATTGATGTCCCAGAAGTGCGGGTTACCCATATCGCGCTTCGCGAATAGCTCGTACACGCCGAAACCACCGATCGCGAGCACGAGGGTAACGAGCACGAACGCGAGCGCCGCGCCGAACTTGTGCCGCTTGATCTCGATGCTCAACGACTCGGTGATCGTGCTGATGCCGCTGCGTTCGACAGTTGTGCGCGGCGCGGAAAACATCGCCGTCGGTTCGCCTGCGACCGCACTCACATGCGCCGGTGTTTCGCCCGCTGACTTCTGCTGAAACTCCAATTCCTGTTTCAGCGCTTTCAAGTCGAGCCACAAATCCTTCACGACCTGGTAACGCTCTTCGCGATCTTTCTTCAGACACTTAGTGACGATACGTGCCAACTCAGCCGGAATGCCCGGCACCACGCGCGACAGCGGCGCGGGCTCGGTTTTAAGAATCGCCGCGAGCGTGTCGCTCGGCGTGTCGCCTTCGAATGGTTTGCGGCGCGCGAGCATCTCGTAAATGACCGCGCCGAGACTGAAGATGTCCGAACGGCTGTCGACGCCGAGTCCGCGCGCCTGTTCGGGCGACATGTAACCCGCCGTGCCGATGACGATGCCCGAGCCGGTTCGCACCTGAATCGTCGGCGCTTCGGCCGCGACTGCGGGCGACGCTTGTTCGCTGAGTTTTGCGAGCCCGAAGTCGAGCACTTTCACGTAGCCGTCGGGCCGCAGCATGATGTTTTCGGGTTTGATGTCGCGATGGATAATGCCCGCTTTGTGTGCGGCGGAAAGCGCGTCAGCGACCTGGATCGCGATGTTCAGTGTCTCCGGAAGCGTGAGCGCGGATC
>DASXXL010000724.1:0-2480 GCA_036503085.1 Pyrinomonadaceae bacterium
TAACCGACTTCGATCGCGTGCGGCCGCACGTCGCCGATCGGCGCGGGCCGAACCAGAAACCCGTTACGATCGAACTCCACGCTGCGTCGATCGTCGTTGTAATGAAAGCTGCCCTGAATCGTGTAGCCCTTGCGAATGAAATCCTGCCGAAAGATATTCGCGATGTAGACGTTTTGATGGCGCGTGTCGAACCGGTTCAGGCCGCTGTTCGTGTCCTTTTCGAGCATCGAGAAATACGCCGCGTTGAACTGCACGCGATTGTTGTCCGCGGCGCCGAAAACGCGCGCGCCGAGATTGTTATCGGAAAAGATGAAGCCGCGAAAGTCGGAAACAAACGGCTGAATGCCGGCGCGCACGGAAACGAAATCGTAGTTCGCGTTAACATCGAAGAGCTTCACTTCGCCAAACGCTTCTTCAAGCGACGCGTGCCAGTCGGTGCGGTTCGTGCCGCGCCGCACGTCGATGTTGACGATGCCGTTCTCGCGCGCGTTGAGATAATTCGGCACGCTGAAGGTGGGCGAAAACTTGATGGCCCAATCGCGCGGCTTGAACGTCGTGTCGCCGTGAAAGAGTTCGAAGCTGAGCTGCAACGTCTCGGTCGCAGCGAACTGTTCGGGACGACCGAAGAACTCGGCGCTTACGGGATTGACGCTGCTGACGTCTGACGGTGTGGGCGCGCGACGCTGTTCGATGTTTGTCGAGCTCACGGCGGTGAGGATCATGAAGAGCTTGTCGCCGTGAATCGGGTAGTCGCCTTTGAGAACGTTCTGGTTGTAAGGATCCCACCAGCGCCCGCGTTTGAAAGGAATGTCGCGGCCGCGCGCGCCGCGATCGCCGTAGCGATCGTATTCGGGAAACTCGATGCGCCAGCGATCGGGACTTTCGCGCCGTTGTTGTTGAGCGTTAGTTGAAGACGGTTCAGCAACAGGGATATCTATCGTAGTTTCAACGGACGCCTGAATGATCACGTTCTCCAACGTGTCACCACGAATGATCGCAAACTCACCGTAATTCTTGCTCGGATCGAAAGCAGCAACGGCCGGTTGGTCCAACTTCAGCCGGTACGCGCCAGCGCTCAACTTGATCGAATAGCGACCATCAGCGCCGGTTCGTGCGCGCGTAACTTTGCGAGTGACTTGATTAGTAACGACGACGGTGACGTTCGGGACGGGCGCGCCGTTTGCGGAACGGACCACGCCTTTAAGCTGGCCCGTACTCTGCAACAGCGCGGTTGCTACGATCAGTAAGATGATCACGCGCCACGCGTTTTACCACAGATTTCACGGATTCGGCAGAAAAAATCTGTGGTACATTGTGCGCCGATGTTGCGACGAATGATCTTCTTCGCGTGTCTGCTCGCGGCCGCCAAGGCCCACGCGCAACAAACATCTCCCGTGCTGATCAGCCAGGCGGACTCAACTCGCGCCATCGCTTTCGACTCCGTTACACATCGTCGCGAACCTTTCACCACGACGGCTCAGATCGCGTTTGGAACAGATCCGGCCACACGCATCATGCTCTTCGCGATGAACCTGCAACTGCAGCCGGGTGAGACCGCGAGCGCCGTCACAGCCGACGCTGAAGACGCCGATCACAACCTCTTTCAACTTACGGTCGAACACGTTGACGCTCTTCCCGACCAGCCTTGGGCCACTTCGATCGTTCTTCGCTTACCCAGCGATCTCCCCGCTACAGGCGACGTTCTAATAAGAATCAAGTACCGAACTCTCGCGAGCAACCGCGTGCGGATCGGCATCGGCGCAGTCGGTGGTGGGCCACCGGACGATTCCGGCGCCGTGCCGACACCCGGATCTTTCTTGCCCCTCAATCCACCTTCATCGATCCTGGCGACAAACTTAACTTCCACCGACGTGCAGACGATCTTGCAGCAGGCCGCTTCGGCCGCAACCTCACTCGGCAAAGCGGTCACGATCGTCGTCACCGATCGTGAGGGAAACATCCTCGGCCGCTTCGCCATGACCGGTGCGCCCGCGACGACGACGATTCGCAGCGTGGGCACAGCGGGCCAGGGTCTCGAAGGAACAATCGCGCCTGCACTTGAAGCAGCCACCGCGAAAGCCGCGACCGCCGCGTTCTTCAGCACCACGGGCAACGCATTCTCAACACGGACTGCCGGCTTCATCATCCAGGAACACTTTCCGCCGGGCATTAGTTTTCGCACCGGTGGTCCACTGTACGGCGTGCAGTTCTCTTCTCTTCCGTGCGGCGATATCAAGAAGCCTTCGGCGCGACTCGGACTCTCGGGCGATCCGGGCGGCTTGCCGATTTATAAGAATGGTCTGGCCGCAGGCGGCATCGGCGTCGAGGGAGATGGTTTGTACACAGTCGATCGCGATCCGACGGACAACGATCAACCTTTCGAGGAAGTGATCGCTGCGTCGGGCATTCGCGGCTTCGAAGCGCCGGCGGGAATACGCGGAGACACGATTCTCGTGGATGGCATACGACTGCCGTTTTCA
>DASXXL010000725.1:0-5775 GCA_036503085.1 Pyrinomonadaceae bacterium
TCCGCCGTCACAACCGGCTGAACCAACCGTCGAAGATCTGCGACGCACAAAATCGAGCCCGCTGGTGCGGAAGATCGCCCAGGAGCACAACGTCGACATCTCGAAACTCGAAGGCACCGGCCTCAGCGGCCGCGTCACCAAGAACGACATCCTGAGCTACATCGAGTCGGGCAGCCCAACTGCACCCGCTGCGCGGCAACCGGAAGCAGCACGTCCCGCTGAAACCGCACGTCAACATGAAGCAGCAGCGCCAGCAAGAGCGCCACAACCAGCGCCGATGGACCTTCCCGCGCCGCCGCCACCGCGTCCCCAAATGGGCGATCGCGTCGAACAAATGAGCGTCATGCGCAAGAAGATCGCCGAGCACATGGTCCTGTCTCGCCGCACTTCCGCGCACGTCACCACGGTCTACGAAATCGACATGACCCGCGTCGCCAAACTTCGCGAACAACATCGCGACACTTTTTACGAACGCACTGGGACCAAGCTCACGTTCATGCCCTTCATCTTCGAAGCGGTGAACAAAGGGCTGCGCAAGTTTCCGATCTTCAACGCCCAAGTCAGCGGCGAACAGATCATTTACAAGCAGGACATCAACCTCGGCATGGCCGTGGCCCTTGATTGGGGCTTGATCGTTCCCGTCATCAAACGAGCCGACGACCTGAGCATCTCCGGCTTGGCCCGTGCAGCCAACGATCTCGCGGATCGGGCCAGGACCAAGCAGTTGAAACCTGACGAGGTTACGGGCGGAACATTCACGATTACGAACCCAGGCGTCTTCGGTGGTCTATTCGGCACACCGATCATCAACCAGCCGCAACTCGCGATTTTAGGCGTCGGAAAAATCGAAAAACGCCCGAAAGTGATGACGAGCGCGGATGGTGACGACTTCCTTGCGATTCGCTGGATGGCCTACTTCGCCTTGAGTTTCGATCATCGCGTGATCGATGGCGCAGACGCTGAACGGTTCCTTGCTTTTGTTAAAGAGCAGTTGGAATCAGGTGATTTTTCCGTGTAGGTTTCGCGAAACGTAGTCAACAAAAGACTAACGTTCATTGCGATACAGTGGTGATTAGATGAAAGTTTCTGAAGACTATTGACTTAGCTCTGAGTTAGTTCTAAGAGATGTCATCCGCAAAATTTACGAGCGGGAGGCGAACGGCGAAAACGATCGCCAATGGCCTAAAAGGAGCGCCTGAGAGCGCATCAGACTAGCTTAGTAAGGAGAAAATTCGATGGTATTCACTAAACAGAAAATGTTTGCCCCGGCAGTGGTTACTCTCTGCCTTTTAGTCTTCTCAGCCTCCCCTATACTGGCACAGGATACGACCAACCCGGCTGGTTCACGCACCGTGACCAACGGCCAGAAGCTCAAGATCAAAGGCGTGGTCACTCGTCGTGACTCCGACACGTTCGTCGTGCGCGACATGAACGGCGTTGACACGACGGTCCGTCTGGATGACAAGACCAGCGTGAAGACAGAGGGTGGCTTCCTTCGTGGCGGCACCAACTATGCTCAGACCAGCATCCTCCGCGGCTTGAACGTCGAGGTTGAGGGACGCGGCAATGGTTCCGGTGAGTTGGCCGCAGAGAAGATCAGATTCAAGGAACAAGACATGCGCGTTGCCCGTGCGGTTGAATCGCGCGCGGCGCCGCTCGAAGAAAGAGCCTCCACCACTGAATCAAAACTCAGCCAGGTTGAAGCCAACGCCCAGCGTTTGTCGGGACAGTTGGATGAACTAGCGGCTGTTTCCAACGCCGCGCGTGGCGGCGCGAAGGCTGCGCAGGCCACGGCTGATGCCGCGGTTGCCGGCGTCAACGCCACCAACGAGCGCATCTCGGCGTTAGACGACTATCAGCCGCAGGACACTGCTGCCGTCAATTTCAAGACCGGCAGTGCGGTGCTCTCGCCTGATGCCAAATCGACTTTGGACCAGCTCGCCAGCAAGGCGATGAACGCGAAAGGTTACGTGCTCGAGGTTTCCGGTTATGCGGATTCGCGCGGCAGCGTCAACCTCAATCGCCAACTCAGCCAGCGTCGTGCTGATGCTGTTATCCGTTACCTCGTTGAGAACCACCAGATTCCGCTGCGTCGCATCATCACGCCGTATGGTTATGGCGAAATGAATCCCGTTGCGGAGAACGACACTCGTGAAGGTCGTGCGCAAAACCGGCGCGTCGAGATCAAGCTGCTTGTCAACAAGGGCCTGACCGCTCCTACGCCAACGATGAACCCGGGAACTTCGGGTTCCGGTAATTAACTTGAAACTCTGTGGAGTTGCTCTACGAGTGCAACTCCACAGACCAGAGAAGACACCAAAGAGTCGTGTGGATCATGCCGCCCCTAATGGATAAGATAGCGGTAAGATAAACATGCTAAGGCCAGCAGAACTGGCGGCATGATGCAACGACTCGAGGGTGTCAACGATGACAGGGGTTGAGAAAAACTTTTGGCGGCCGGCATTCCTGATTGGAGTGCTGGCCCTTTTTCTTTCTTTCCCGTTTACCGGAACGACGGCGCAGGCCCAGGGCGTGAAACAACTGCCGCCACCGCCGCCTCTCTGGAAAGCCAAACCAACCCCCACTCCCAAACCGCCCGAACAGGAAGTGCTCGACGTGGTGAAGGTCACGTCAAACCTCGTGATGGTTCCTGTTTCGGTAACCGACGCGCAGGGCAATGCTGTTCAGGGCTTGACCAAGCCTGACTTCCGCCTGATCGAAGAGGGAAAAGAACAGGAGATCACCGACATCGGTAATCCCGAACAAGTTCCTTTGGCGATCGCGTTGTTGTTTGACGTGTCGAGCAGCGTCAGTCAAAAAGGTTTCTTTAATTCGCAACAGAATGCGGCGGCGGCCTTTCTGAAGCTCGTAATGAAGCCAGCTGACCGCGCCGCGATCTTTACCATCACCGGCGAGCCGACGATCATTCAGCCACTCGCTTCGGCCGAAACTTCGGCTGCGAAGATGTTGACGATTCCCGCCGCGACTTCGGCAGTGCCGACCGCGTTCTACGATACGGTTATCGCGGCGGCGAAATACCTGGAAGTAAACGCGCCGAGTAACTATCGACGCGTGATCGTCGTCTTGTCTGACGGTGACGATAATTTCAGCTCGATCATTCGCGAGCTGTCGCGGGCGGATGCAACTGCGCAGCTAAAAGGGGAAGTGGTTCCGGCTACGATTCGAGCGGGCCTTGTCGAGCGTCACCGGCGCGCGGTAGCGCAAGTCGAGACAGCGGTACAAAAAGCGGATGCGATCTTCTATTCGGTGAATCCTGGTGGCCCGTCAGTGAAGCTGAACCAGATCAGCACTCGTGCGGAAGCCGGCATGGAATCGATTGCCGAGACAACGGGCGGCACGGCGTTCGTGCCGGAGTCAGACAAGGATCTCGAGCGTGTGTTTCGCCAAGTGGCGGCGGAGTTGCGTGGACAGTATCTGCTGCAGTACTACGGCAATTCGGACGCGCCGGCCGGACAGTTTCGGCGCATCCAGGTGACGGTGCCGGCACGCGCCGATGCGAAAGTGCGCGCGCGCCAAGGCTACTATCCCAAACCTAGACACGATTAACAAGAACTACAGGATTTTTCAGAACCAGCTTTAGTCGAAAGAGGTTCTTGTTAATTCTGAAATCCTGTCAAAGCTTACTGCCTCATAATCACGAGCACGTCCGTTAGTCGATTAATAACAGTTAAAAGTGTGCGGCCCGCGGCGTCGAATTGATTCGCTGCCGCCTGTTCTTCCGCGGTTGCTGCGCCGGCCGCCGAACCGGCGAGCTTGATGTAGTAGGGCTGCAGTTCGGGCGTCGCCCGAAAATCCGTTTCCAGTTTGTCGAGCCGCTCGCGAAAGTTTTGAATGGTGGTTTTCACGGCCACTTTGCTTTCCTGGTTCTTTTGGATCAACTGCGGTGGCGCTTCGTTTCGTCGCGCGGCATCATCCAGCGCTGCAATACCGCTATTAACACCACCCAGCACATACAGGTAACGCGTCAATGCTTTGATTTCATCAGCTATGCGCGTGGCCCCGGCCGTACGCGCAGCCGAGGCGGGTTGCGTGGTAGTTTTCGGCGCGGTTCGAGCGCGGTTCGAGCGGCTGCGCGTTTGGCCCAACGTTGCGGCGGGCACGATAAGAACGACTGCGAGCGAAGCAGTGGTGATGCGTTTGAACATGATTCTCCTCTTCGACTTTGCGGATGGCCGATTGTACCAAAGACCAACCCCACTGCTAGAATGACGCTACCTAAGTATTCAAAGTTGTATGAAGAAACAAAGAAACCTTCTGGTCCACAGGCTCGGCCTGGTTGACTACGAATCGGGTCTCGCAATTCAGAAGGAGACGGAACAAGCGGTCAAGCTCGGCACGCAGCCCGACACGCTACTGCTGCTCGAACACCCGCACACGCTGACTATCGGACGCCGCGGCGAGGCTACGGCAGTGCTGCTCGATCCCGAACAGTTGAAGCAGCGCAACGTCACGGTGTTTGAAACAAATCGCGGCGGCAAGGTCACGTATCACGGCCTGGGCCAACTCGTCGGTTATCCGATCGTCAAGCTCAGCCCCGACCGCGAAGACGTTCATCGTTACATGCGCGACCTCGAAGAAGTTTTGATTCGCGCGCTTGCCGATTTCGGCATCGAGGCGTTTCGCATCGACGGCTTGACAGGCGTTTATACGGCGCGCGGAAAGATCGCCGCCATCGGCGTACACATCGCGCGTTGGATCACAACGCACGGTTTTGCGCTCAACGTTAATACCGATCTCAGTTACTTCAACTTCATCATCGCGTGCGAAGGCGAACCAGTAACGTCGATGGAGCAGTTGCTCGGTTCGGAAACGCCGTTGAATGAAGTCGAAGATCGCATCGTGGAACGCTTTTCGGAAGTTTTTGCGATGCGAGTTGAAATGGAAACATGCTTACAACCGATCTAATCCACGAAGCGCGCGAGCGCATCTCCGCGCGCATTCATCGCACCCCGGTCATCAGCTCGCGCCAATTTGATGAAGTCGCCGGCAAAGAGGTCTTCTTCAAGTGTGAAAACCTGCAACGTGCGGGCGCGTTCAAGATTCGCGGCGCCACCAACAAGATTCGCTCGTTGACTGACGAGGAGAAGAGCCGCGGTATTGTCGCGTTCTCGTCGGGAAATCACGCGCAGGCAGTTGCGCTCGCCGGGCGCGAAGCTGGCGTACGCGTGCTCGTCGCGATGCCTGAAGACGCGCCGAAAATGAAAGTCGCGGCGACGCGGGGCTACGGCGCCGAGATCATCTTTTACGATCGGCACAAGGCAGACCGGCACAAGTTTGCGCTCGATCTCGCGGAGCGCGAGAACCTCGTGATGGTGCCGCCTTACGACGACTACTTGATACTGGCGGGCCAGGCAACGTGCGGGCTCGAGTTTCTGGAAGCCGTCGGCGATCTCGATTGCGTGCTCACGCCGTGCAGCGGCGGTGGTTTGTTTGCCGGCGTAGCCACTGCGGCGCGCCTGCGAAATTCGCGCATTCGTTGTTTTCCTGTCGAGCCGGCAACGGCTGACGACACGCGGCAATCGTTTCTGAAAGGCGAACGCGTTGAGATTTCTTCGCCGCCGACGATCGCCGACGGTTTGCGGGTGCAGATTCCGGGCGAGCTCACGTTTCCGATCATTCAAGAGTTAGCGGAAGACGTGCTGACCGTTTCCGACGAAGAGATGATCGAGACGTTGCGTTTCATGCTGACGCGCATGAAGGTGGTGGTTGAGACCTCGGGAGTTGCGGCGGCTGCGGCAGTGATGTTCCGGAAAT
>DASXXL010000726.1:0-2325 GCA_036503085.1 Pyrinomonadaceae bacterium
ATACGGCAGCGCATCGAGCATCGTGGTCGCCATGCTCGGCGCGATCTGCACCGTGAGCCTCGTCGAGTCAGCGCGACGCTCCCTGGGAATGTCGAGCTTTACTGCAACGCTGTCGCCGCGCATCTTGCCCGAGCGCGAGACAAACTTTTCGATGCCGTGCTCGAAGATCGTGAACCGCTTCTCCATCGCGTCGGCATATTGCTCGCCGCGAGCTTCCACTTTCAAACGCGCTTCGCTCGCGTGCGTGACGTTCACCTGCCAATCGACTCGCGTCTCGCTGTTGGCTTTGACTTCGACCGGGGCCGCTCCTGGACCCGAGATAGTCAAACCTTCGGCGTCCAATTTGGGCGCGACACTCATCGGCTTGTCGGTGTTGTTGTTGATGACCGCGGACACCGTTACTTGATCGCCGACGACAAAGAAACGCGGCGCTTGCAGACGAACGATCAAAGGCTGTTTTGTGTGCGTTGAAGTGTCGCCGATTCCGAATTGGTTCGTCGTGCTCGCAGCGCGCGCGGTCGCGGTCCACGTCGTCAGTGAATCGGGATACTTGACCTTCACGCTGGCCGCGCCGTTCGCATCTGTTTTCACGTCCGGCAGCCAAAGGATCGTCGAACGGAAATCACTGCGCACTTGCACCGCCGGTTCCTGGCCCGGAGGCGGTGGTTCCGGCACGGCGCCGGCGACCGCAGGCCGTAAGGCATTCAGCGAATGCACCTGGCGGCCGTTGATCGGTAACGCCACCATCGCTTTGTCCGCAACTCTTACTGACTCCGAGATCTCGTCCAGCGGCGCCCCGCTCCGGCCCACGCCAAACTCGGCGATGGTACGGCGCGACGCATTGATGGAACCATCCGTCGAAAAAGTCGCGGCTTGGTCCACGTTCCGC
The DNA here is from genome assembly GCA_036503085.1 of Pyrinomonadaceae bacterium. Classification (GTDB taxonomy): domain Bacteria; phylum Acidobacteriota; class Blastocatellia; order Pyrinomonadales; family Pyrinomonadaceae; genus PSRF01. The sequence goes on from DASXXL010000726.1 coordinate 890, forward strand.
AACTGCTCCTTGTCTTTCGCGAGTTCTCGCTCGTCGCGCAACTGACCGTTGACCTCAACCAACCGCGCGTACTGCCTTAGACTCAATGTGCTTGACGTTTGGACCATGTGGCCGCGCTTCTGTCCGTAGTAGAACTGGCGCGGATCTCCCGCGTAATCGCCTTGTATGTACTTCACCGAATCGTCAACCAGACCAAGCGCGACTTCGGTCGAGATCGGCCGGCCGTCAACGTCTTTCGTGAGGATCGATAACGTGCCCTCTTCACGCGGCTGATACTGTTCACGATCCGCTTTTACCGCTACCGCCAGAAACTGCTCGACCGGCGGCACGACTACCTGCTTCGTATCGACGTAGAAGTTTGCGTCGCTCACCATGGCCGCACTGAGATAGACGTTGGGCACGTGCTTCTCTTCGACCGGGACCTCGATCAGCTTCGTGGTGCCCGTAACATGGACCACCTTGTAGCTGTATAAGTCGTCGCCTTCCACGCTGAACAGCACCCAGCGATCCTGCGCCGGCACGTTGATCATCACGGGCGCGGTTTGGCCCGCGCGGAAAGTGTCTTTATCGACGATCAACTCGAGTCCGCCATGACGATAGCCGAGCTCGGTCGTCGCGTTCGTCGCGACGAAGACATAAGTTTCGGCTTTGATCGGCGGCAGGAAACGATCGCGTTTCGGATCGACGCCCTGACTGCTCTGCCAAGCGACGTGGTAGTAGCCTTCCTTGTCGGGCGTGAAACTGACCTGGGCCTCGCCTTCGGCGTCAGTCTTCACTGTTTGCGTGGCGATGTCTTCGTGCTGATAGCCGCGAAACTTCAACTGCCACGGACGCAGACCGCGCGGCGGCGCCGGCGGAAACACGTCCGAACGCTCGCGCAACTGCTTCAACTCTTCGCCCTGCACTTCGCGGCCACGCGGATCGATCCAGATCTCCCACCAGTAGTCGCGCGTCACTTTCACGGTGCCTTCGGTTTGAATCGGCTGTTCGTTCGCATCGACTGCCGTGAGGTCTACGGTCACTTTGTCTTTGGGCCGGTAGATGTTCTGCTCGGGACGCGGATAGACGTAATAACGTTGGCGCGTGACGCGGACCGTGTCCTGGGCAAGGATCTCGCGGCGCGACGAATCGACGACGCGCGCTTCGATCGTGAATTGGTAATCCTGGTTGTAGTTCTCGCGCGGCGTGTCGAACGTGAGCTTTGCTTTGCCGGTCGAGTCGGTTTTGAGTTTCTCGCGTTTTATCTCCGAGCCGCGGCCGCCGTAGTAACGCGAGCGTTGCTGTTCGAAGTCGTCGTAGTACCACGGATAATCGCGCCGCGGAAACCAGTAGTGATAGAACGGGTTTTGATAGACCACTACTTCGACCGACGCATCGCTGACTGGACCACCGAAGTAGTAGTCAGATTGTATCTCGACTTCGACCTGCTCGCCACT
>DASXXL010000727.1:0-1771 GCA_036503085.1 Pyrinomonadaceae bacterium
CAGCAGATGCAGCGCATCTACGGCACGGCGTTCTTCACGCAGGATGAGCTCGATGCGTGGCTGAAGCAACGCGAGGAAGCGGAGAAGCGCGATCATCGCCGTCTCGGCCGCGAACTCGACCTATTCTCAATTCAGGAAGACTACGGACAAGGACTCGTCTTCTGGCACCCGAAAGGCGGCGCGATCCGCAAGGAGATGGAAGACTACCTGCGCGAGCAACTCTTGCTGCGCGGTTACGGCCTCGTCTTCACGCCGCACATCGCCTAACGCGAGCTTTGGTTCACGAGCGGGCACGAGATCAATTACGTCGATTCGATGTTCTCGCCGATGGAGTTTGAAGGGCAGGAGTTTCGCATCAAGCCGATGAACTGCCCGTTTCACATCGGCATTTACAAGTCGGCGCAGCGTTCGTATCGCGACCTGCCGTTGCGTTACGCGGAGCTGGGCACGGTCTATCGTGCAGAGCTTTCCGGCACCTTGCACGGTCTGACGCGCGTGCGGGGCTTCACGCAGGACGACGCGCACATCTTCTGCACGCCGGAAAACGTGCACGCGGAGATTCTCGGCTGCATCGACTTTGCTTACAACATGTATGAAGTCTTCGGCTTCAAGGACATCAAAGTCGAGCTCTCGGTGCGCGGCGACGATCCGGAGGCACACTATCTCGGTTCCGACGAGCAGTGGGAGTGGGCTGAATCCGCGCTGGTCGAGGCGCTTAACGCGAAGCAGATTCCGTATCAACGAATCGAAGGTGAAGCAGTATTTTACGGTCCGAAGATCGACATCCGCGTCGAGGACGCGATCGGACGCACGTGGCAGTTGACGACGGTGCAATTTGATTTCAACTTGCCCGAGCGTTTTCAGCTCGAGTACATCGGCGAAGACAACAAGCCGCATCGCCCGGTGATGATCCACCGCGCGCTGTTTGGCTCGATGGAACGTTTCTTCGGCGTGCTAATCGAACACTACGCAGGCGCGTTTCCCATGTGGCTCGCGCCGGTGCAGATCGCGGTGCTGCCGATCACGGATCGAATCAACGGCTACGCTGAAGAAGTGACGCGCGAACTGCGCGACGCCGGCTTCCGAGTAGACGTGAATTTGCGAAGCGAAAAAATCGGAGCCAAGATTCGTGACGCGCAGTTGCAGAAGGTGCCGTTCATGCTCGTGCTCGGCGATCGCGAGATGGAGCAAGGGAAGGTAGCGGTTCGTGAGCGAGCGCAAGGCGACATCGGTGTAATGTCGCTCGAACAGTTCAAGGAAATGGCGCGCCAGTTAGTTGAAACGCGCGCGATGACTAATAACAATCAAACCCAGGAGGTGCAGCAATAGCTACAGGCTTTCGTGGTCGCGGACAGCGTCCTGATAACCGGCGCCTGCCGCCGGTCCGAATTAATGAAAGAATTCGCGTACCTGAAGTGCGCGTGATTGGCGAGGAAGGAGAGCAGTTGGGCGTCATGGACGTGCGCGATGCCGTTCGTGCTGCCCGCGAAAAAGGCCTGGACCTGGTCGAAGTTGCTCCCAACGCCGATCCGCCCGTTTGCCGCATTATCGACTTCGGAAAATACCAGTACGAAGCGAAGAAGAAGGCAAACGAGGCCAAGAAGAAGCAGGTCACGATCACCGTCAAGGAAGTCAAGTTTCGACCTGGTACTGACGACCACGATTACGACTACCGCATGAAACATGCGCGCGAGTGGTTGCAGGAGGGCGACAAAGTAAAGGCCACGATCTGGTTTCGCGGACGCGAGATGACGCACCGCGAATTGGGCGC
>DASXXL010000728.1:0-18932 GCA_036503085.1 Pyrinomonadaceae bacterium
CGCGGCGCCACTTCGACAAACGTATCGGTCGCCACCGTGTAAACAAACATCCCGAGAATAGTGCTCGTCGCGACGGCATTCGACTTCGGATCGGTCGCGCGCGATTCAAACGCGATGAAGCCGCCATTTCGACTCATTCGCCGGCCCGGGCTCAAGATGTTCGTGTTGCCGCTGCCGTTCTGCGTGCGCGTCACCTGGCGAATGTTACTCAGCCCCGCGCTGCCGGCGTTGGCGAAATAGATCTCCGCGTTCCCGTCAGCGTTGTTATTCGCAAGGTTTGCCGTTGAAATAAAAGCGACCAGGGATCCGTCAGCCGACAACGAAGGATTACTCTGAAATATGAGACCGACCCCGGGCGTCGCGTCCTGCGTGTTTGTGCCTTGCGCGAAAGCCGTGGCGTTAACGTTGTAGAAGAACAGTTCCGGATTGGCGTCGGCGTTGCCGACACTCGGTACGAGATTGCGCGTGGAAATGAAAGCGAGAATGTTACCGTCGTCGCTGACCGTGGCTTCGCGATTGTCGTCGGCGAAGAACGGCGCCTTGGTGCTCGAACCAGCCGTTGGCAGACGGCTCGCAGGTGTATTCGTGACCTGCGTGAACGTGCCCGCGGCCAGGTTCTGTCGCGGCAGATCCGCGCCGAGTGACAAATCAACGTCCGCGGCTGCGAAGCGATAGATCCAGATTTCGGAGTTCCCGTCCTGGGCGAGATTGCCTTCAGTGCCGTCGAAGTTCGCCGGGTTCGGCGCGTTCGAACTGAAAACGATCGTGTAGATGCGTTGACCGTCAACCAACTGCGGCGCAAACGAGATCATCGGCCCACGATTGGAGATTTCGATCTTTACTAGCGTTGTGTCCGCGGGTGTCGGCACGGGGCTTGGCGTCGGAGTCGGACTCGCGGTCGGAGTCGGCGTTGGGCTCGGCGTCGGTGTCGGCGAAGGACTCGGAACCGGATTCGGCACGTTCTTCGTGTTGGTAAGCTGGAAGATGCGACGTTGCGCGTAGTCGGCCAGGAAGATCTCGCGATTGCCGTCGGCGTTGTTTCTACCGTCGATCGTCTTCTCGGTGGAGAGGTCGCCGTTCGAAACAAAAACGACGAAGCGGCCGTTGGCAGTCATGTCGCCGATGCTTGTGCTGAACGCAGCGGTCGGGGTCGAGGTCAACTGGACCACGAACGGATCGGGGGTCGGCGAGGTGGTCTGGGCCGACACGGAGGCGAGGGAGCCACCGAGGACGAGACACACGATGCTGGCGCACAATAACCAGAAACCTTGCTTCACAAAAGCCTCCGCTAAAAACTTAGATAAGAGCAGATTAGATACCATCGGGGAGCTAGAAGAACGGCCATTCTAAGGGGAAACACACAGTCCCGCAAGCTGCTGTGCAATCTGCGGGATCTGGGTGAAATCACGTCGGTGACCAAGCGCGCCGCCTCTATAGTTTCTCGGCTACGAGGAGGATGTTCTTTCCGAGTGGCGGCGCCGCTATCGCTTCGAGCGTTTTGGCAAGTGGCACGACCGCCTGATCGTAAAACCTCACGGCCCCCGGTTCCATCTTCCTCGACTGCAGGAGTCGATATTTCAGCCACCACGGCAACACGCCGAACAGATCGAAATAGCGCGAGATGAGAATCGTGAATCCGGCCGCGCGGCACTTATTTTCGAGATCACCTCGCGTATAGCGGCGGTAGTGATTGATCTCGCGGTCCAAACTTCCATACAACCAACTCAGCGCCGGAACGAATATGAACACTCGCCCGCCTGGGCCAAGCGTCTCGGCGATCACGCGGATCTCGCGCTCGTCGTCAGCAGTGTGCTCCAGCACGTTGACGTAAACGATCGAGTCCGGTTGTTGTCGCGCACGAATCTGCGCAGCGACTCGATCGAACGTCTCGTTGTAGAGTTGCAAATCAACCGAGCCGAAATGAACGCGCGCGTGTTCGCTGAGTTGCGCGAACATCGATGGCGACGGCTCAACCAGCGACAGCGATTGCGGCCGCTGTTCCAGAAGCAGTTCCGAAAACGAACCCGTGCCCGCGCCGACTTCAACCACTCTCGTGCCCAGATAAGGCGCAAAGCTCGCGAGTATCCAGCGATGGTAATTGACGGCGAAAGACATCGCCTCGAGGTCCTTCCCCACATAACCAACGCTATCTGACATTCAGTTGAATATTTTCTGTTTGCGAGTTAACCGGACATGCTGTCGGCTTTGGCGGGCGCGGCGTTGATCTCGGGCAGCTCCGGTTGACGCGCCGCCACACCGCGTTCCGGTAGCTCGCGAAACGCCGCGGAAAGGCCGCAGAAGAGGTTGAACCTGATAATCAGCCAGAACGCGATCATGCCGTCCTTCAACCCGATCTTCTTCCCTTCCTCATAGGTGCGTCCGTAGTAGCTGATCGGCACTTCGTAAATCGCACAACCAAGCTTCGCGACCTTCGCGGTTGATTCCACTTCGAAACCAAAACCGCGCGACGTGATCACCATGTTGCGGATGATACTGCCGCGAAAAGCCTTGTAACAGGTTTCGATGTCGGTCATGTTCAGGTTCGTGAAGAGGTTTGAGGTGAACGTCAAAAACTTGTTCGCGAGATAGTGATAAAAATAAAGCACACGCGTCGCTCTACGCACGAGAAAACGCGAACCAAACACGACATCCGCACGGCCTTCGAGAATCGGTGCGATTACAAGCGGAATCTCTTCCGGATCGTATTCGAGATCCGCATCCTGAACGATCACGATCTCGCCGCGCGTCGCCGCAAAGCCCGATCTCAACGCCGCCGTCTTGCCCATGTTTCGCTGCTGGCTTATCAGTCGCACGCGCGGATCGATGCGGCTCAGCGACTGGGCCACTTCCGCGCTCCGATCGGTAGAGCAATCGTCAACGATAACGATCTCGAGCAGTTGCGGCAGCAGCAGCAGTTTACGGACCACTTCAGCCAGCGACGCCTCTTCGTTATAGACCGGTATAACGACGGAAAGGCAGGAGCGATCTCGTGGTTTTGCAAGGGACATCGCGCGTACTACTTATCACAGGCAGCGGCTTTTCCGATACTCTCCGGCTCAAAAAATCTTGACAGTGGTTGTCACTCAGACTTAGAGTGCCGCCGTTCCTTTAAAGCCACTGTAGCAGGTTTAGAAATGAGCGGACCCGCCGCTCAAATAGACCACCATCCTTTCAGAACCACAACGAACGAGTGTAGGAGAACCAAAAAATGCGTTATCCAAGGCCCACGAATCGCCAGCGGAGGAAGCTAGCCAGCCTCGCGACGATCTTCTTTTTGTATTTCTGCATGCTCCCCCTTGCGCCATTTGCACCTTCGTCCCACGCGGCGTTGATCGCGCCGCCGCCTCCGCCGCAGGACGACAACATAGTGAGCATCGCGCCGGGCTCTGCCTATCGCCAGACAAATCTTATTTCGGACGTTCCGGGTCTCGCGCCGGTGCTCGATCCACTGATGGTCAATCCCTGGGGCTTGACGGTGCGAGGCACGAGCCCGTTTTGGGTGGCCAACAACGGCACGAGCACGACCCAACTCATTCGTGACAACGGCACTCTGCCCGTCACGCTGAATCCCAGTCCGCAGACGATCAATATTCCCGGAGGCCTCCCGACTGGCGCCGTGGGCAATACCACCACCGATTTCCAAATCACGCCGCCGGGTGGCGGCACGCCCGCAGCATCGCTTTTCATCTTCGACTCGATCACCGGCAACATCACCGCGTGGAACGGCGCGAGTGGCGCCGCCGCACAAAACGTAGTCAGCATGCCCGGCCACGTTTGGACCGGACTCGCGATCGGCGCGGCCACTACACCCGCCGGAAATCGTTTGTACGCTGCTGATTTCGCAAACAATCACATCGACGTCTTCAACCAGACGTTTACGGCTACGACGGTTACGGGCGGCTTCATCGACGCGACGATCCCGGCAGGTTTCGCTCCTTTCAACATCACCAACCTGGGCGGCTCACTTTACGTTGCGTACGCAAAGGTCGGCATGGACGGAAGAGATGAGGAAGGCGTGGGCAACGGATTCGTCCGCAAGTTCAGTACTGACGGCGTCCGTGATGTCGGGTTCGCGATTAATAATGGCGCGCTCAACTCGCCGTGGGGCATGGTCATCGCGCCTGCTTCGTTCGGCATTTTCGGAGGCGCGCTGCTCGTCGGTAATTTCGGCGAAGGCAATCCGTCGATTCACGCCTATAACGCGACCACCGGCGCGTTTCTCGGTACGCTGCAAAATGAAGCCGGCGTCGGCATCCAGATCGACGAGCTGTGGGCTTTGCAGTTCGGTAACGGCTCTAATGGCGGCGATGTGAATACGCTTTACTTCTCCGCCGGCATCGGCGAAGAAGAGCACGGCCTGTTCGGTAAACTCAACCCGACGACAGCCACGGCTACTTCGCTGATCCAGTTCGCGACGTCAAACTTCGGCGTTGACGAAGCGGGCGGCCACGTCGATTTCACAGTGAACCGCACCGGCGATACTTCCGGAACAGCAACTGTCAACTACAACACTTTCGATCAGTCGCAAGCCGGCCACGCGTCTCAAAAATCAGACTACGAAATCGCCGAGGGCACGCTGACGTTTGCACCAGGTGAGACGTCGAAGACTTTCCGCGTCCTGATCGTCGATGACAAGTTTGACGAAAACGACGAGATCATCGATCTGATGCTTTCAAACCCGACCGGCGCAGGCGTCGGACTCGGCGATCCAAACACGGCGCAGATCGTCATTCTCGACAATGACACCGGCGTTCCGGCAACCAATCCGGTAGACGACAGTGCCTTCTTCGTAAGGCAACACTATCTCGATTTTCTCAATCGTGAACCTGACACCGCCGGTTTGAATTTCTGGGTCAACCAGATCGAATCGTGCGGTGCTGATGCGGCGTGTCGAGACGTCCGACGAATCAACACCTCGGCGGCGTTCTTCCTGTCGATCGAGTTTCAGCGCACAGGCTATCTCGCATACCTGACCCATCGCACGGCGTTTGGCGCCAATGCGTCAGGCTCGCCCGCGCCGGTGCTCTACGGCAATTTCGAGCGTGACGTGCAGGCGCTTCAGCGTGGCTTCGTCTTCGGCCAGGCAGGCGCGGATGCTGTGCTCGAAGCGAACAAGGTCGCGTACTTCAACGAGTTCGTCACGCGTCCCGAGTTCGTCGCGAAGTATCCATCGACGTTGACGAACGATCAGTTCGTCGATGCGCTGCTAACGTCGGCAAACCTGTCGACGACTGACTTCATCGTCAACCTGACAAACTCGCAGGAAGTGCCGCCGGCGGTGCCCACCACGACAACCGGCAACCCGCGGCCCTCGTCGTTTGGTACGGCCCACTTCACGGTTAACGGCGCGGGTACAGCCGTCACGATGCAGGCCACGGTCAACAATATCGACTTCACCGGCTCGCAGACGGCAGACACGAACGACAACCTGACGAACGCTCACATCCACGCTGGCCCAACAGTTGGACCAGGCGTTAATGGACCGGTCGTTTGGGGCTTCATCGGCACGCCGTTCAACGACAACAACCCGAATGACGCGGTCGTGACGCCTTTCGGTTCCGGCGTGGGCGGCAACGTCAGCGCCAAGTGGGACGCGCCTGAAGGCAACGGCACGACCCTGGCCGCGCAGTTGGCAAACCTTCTGAGCGGACATGCATACGTCAACTTCCACACTAATCAGTTTCCTGGTGGCGAGATACGCGGCCTCTTCCCGAACACGCAGGGTCTCCGCGACACGCTCGTCAACGGATTGAACAACATGACGCTGACTCGCGCGACCGTGCTCCGCACGATCGCCGAGACGCAGGCGTTGAATGACCGCGAATTCAACGCCGCTTTCGTGACGATGGAGTACTTCGGCTATCTCCGCCGAGATCCGGATACTTCAGGCTTCAACTTCTGGCTCAACAAGCTGAACTCATTCGGTGGCAGCTTCATCAACGCCGAGATGGTGAAGGCGTTTATCACTTCCTCCGAATACAGACAGCGCTTTGGTCCAAGCTAAACTCCGGACCAGGCGGTAACAGGAAAACACCATCGGCCCCGCCGGTGGTGTTTTTTTGTCCGCGGCGCACCGCTATACGCTCGCCTCAACTAGTGCTACATTTCGCGCATGGTTTCCGCCCTCGGCGTGGAAAATGTCTCCAAGCAATATCGCATCTACGACCGCCCGGCCGACCGGTTGAAAGAGTCGCTGACGCGCGGCCGCTTGCGACGACACCGCGAGTTCTGGGCGTTGCGCGACGTCAGTTTCGAAATCGAAGCGGGAACGACGGTCGGCATCATCGGGCAAAACGGTTGCGGCAAATCCACGCTGTTGCAAATCATCTCCGGCACACTCACGCCTACGCACGGAAACGTCTGGAGCCAGGGCCGAATCGCGGCGCTGTTGGAGCTGGGCGCAGGCTTCAATCCCGAGTTCACGGGCGTCGAAAACGTTTTCATGAACGCGTCGCTGATGGGTTTCTCGCGGCGCGAGACAACGAAGCTTTTGCCCAATATCGAACGCTTCGCCGAGATTGGCCAGTTCATTCGTCAGCCGGTCAAGACTTACTCGAGTGGAATGTACGTGCGTCTCGCGTTTGCGATCGCCGCGAGCGTCGAGCCTGACATTTTGGTGATCGACGAAGCGCTTGCAGTTGGCGACGCCGTGTTTCAGCATCGCTGTTTGCGGCGCATCAAAGAGCTGCACGATCGCGGTTGCACTGTGCTGTTTGTTTCGCACGACACGGCGGCGGTGCGCGCGCTTTGCGATCGCGCGATTCTGCTCAATGCGGGGCGAATGATTGCTGACGGAACTCCGGCGGATGTGCTGAACGATTATCAGCGCATCGTGATGGAGCGGCAGGAGGCTTACGAGGTTGATACAGCGACCGCAGAGTCTGCGGAGAGTAAGCCGCCGTCGACGGTGCAATACACTTATCGTCACGGTGACGGCAGCGCGACGATCGTCGAGACAGAACTTTGCGATAGTACGGGACGGCGCGTGCAGATCGTGGAGACTGGAGCGCCGTTGACGACGACTGTCAGTGTTCGTTTCGAACGAGAGGTTGAGTCGCCGGTGATAGGTTTTCTGATTCGCAACCGTCTTGGGATTCATGCGTACGGCACGAACACGAGGGAACAGCAGATTCAACTCGGCACGATTCGCAGCGGCGAGGTTGTTTCGATTCGGTTTGCGTTTCGCTGCTGGCTGGGAATCGATGATTATTCGATCTCGTTTGCGGTGCATAGTCTCGACGGCCAAGCCTACGATTGGGTCGATGGAGCGTGGTTCTTTCGCGTTGTCAGTGCGAACGTGACTGAGGGTGTGGCTAACCTCAACGCGACGGCGACGGTGATCAAAGGTCACGGCAACGAGAGTCGAATGGAAATTGAAAGCGTCAGCTATGGTTGATGACGAAGTTGTAGAAATACTCGCGGAGATCAAACGGCGAGTTAGCGCCGGGCAGGAAAAGCCGCTCAGTGAAGGTGTCGCCGAAACTCCGCGCGCGTTCGAGAATCCGGGGCCGTCCTCGATTTCGCCGCCATTGCCGCCGTCTCGGTTGAATGGTTATGCGGGTCTGCCCGTGATGGCGCGAGCGTGGGACCGTCTGCCGCCAGTGGTCAGCAACCGCACCGGAACGCTCGCGCGACTCGAGCTCTGGATCAAAGAAAAGTTCAGAGCTGCGTTTCGCTGGTTCACCTGGGAACAGGTTAACTTCAACGCCGCGACTCATCAGACGCTGCTTGAAGTAGTCGAAGCGCTCAACCGCTACGAGCAACATCTCGCTGAGTTGAGAGAGAACCTCGACGCAGAACGCGAAGAACTGAAACAGCTCGCGTCGACACTTCCCTCACTGACGACGCAAATTGAACAAGTGGATCGCAAACAGCTCGCGCACATCGCCAAACTCAATGCACGGCTCGAAGGTCTGTCGCAGTTGGCAAAAGATCAGCACGCCGAAACACACGCTCGACTGGCAGAATTTACGGCGGAGTCGCGCGTGCGAGATCAAGAACTGAGCGACGAACAACGCGTCTGCTACAAACAACTGTCACTAGAACTGAGCGAATCGCGCGTGCTCGAAGATCGCGCGCGTCGCGAACTCGAAGCGCGCTTGGACAAACTGGAAAAGTAGCAGTGCCACAAAGAAGCACAGAAGCACAAGTAACTTGCCAACACATTTTGTGCCTTATGTGCTTCTTTGTGGCCATAGTTCCACTTCATGACTTCTGCTAACGACAACCTGTATCGCCGCGCCGGCATTCACGATCTGGGCGAGTTCTATCGCACCAAGTTCGTCTCCAATGAAGTGCTGGATGAACGCTACTTCAAACCACTCGATCGTTTCGACGTGCGGTTCGCGCGGACGATGTGGGTTTACGACAACGTGCGCGCGGGTGCGACAGTGCTGGACCTCGGCTGCGGCGCCGGCATGTTGGCGCTGCTCAAACGCAAGGGCGTGACGCTGGTCGGTGTCGACGTTTCGTCTGAATGTGCGAAAGCCGCGCGGCGAAACGGCTACGACGCGACGACCACGGCGTTGCTCACGAAGCTGCCGTTTCCGGATCAGAGTTTTGATTACGTCGTGAGTCTCGACGTGCTGGGCCACGTCGCCTTCGAAGAGAAAGATGCGGTGCTCGCGGAAATCAGACGCGTGCTGTGTCCCGACGGTGTGACGCTGCACGGCATTGAGTGTACGGATCGCGCCGGCAGGCAGCGGACGGAAGAAATGAACGAGGAAGAGTTGCGCCGGTTTATCGAAATCGACGGACACGTCGGACTCGAAGAAGAGCAGGAACACGCCGCGCGCTTTCGCGAGTTCTTTCCGCATGTCGCGTGGGAGCCGCGCTATGCGTTGTGCTTGAGCAGTGAAGAGTTCATCAAGCAGGCTGACAAATACGGGCTGCCGTTTGAAGACGACTTCATCGATTATCTGCGCGAGCTTTCGTTCAAGGAGCGCCGCGCCTTCGACATGGCGATGGGTTACGTCTTCAGCAAGATCTCCGATTTGCACGTCAAGCTGCCGAAGGCCGGACTTTACGTTCTGCTCAAAGCATCGCCGGCGCCGCTCGGTCCGTTTTACAACGAGCATCGCGATCGCCGCGATTTGTTTGTAACGGCGAACGATGAATCGATCTCGGCGCTCGACCGGCGCAGCGACGTTCGCTTTGATGATGGCTGGTTCGAACCGAACGTGCTTCCGCCGGTTGCGCGCTGGATGGGAAAACGCGGCCGCATCAGTTTTCGCGCCGCGCAGCTAAACGAGATCAGCCTCGACGTAACCACTCACATCCCGGATCTCAACCAACAGCCGTTGGAGGTCGAAGTTTTGCTCAACGGCCAACTGCTCAACGCCTGCTCTGTCTTTCGCAACGGCTGGTTAACGCTGCGCGTGGATGTTTCCGCTGAGCTCCGAGCGACAGCAGACTACATGCTCGAGTTACGCGCCAGCCGCACGTGGCAGCCGCGTCCCAACCCCGAAGATCGGGACCAACGAGACGACCGCGAGATATCGATCGCCGTCTGCAACGTCGTGGTCCAATGAAATCTTTTGAACCACAGAGGCACAGAGACACAGAGAAAACTGCTCTTCAACTTCTTCTCTGTGTCTCTGTGCCTCTGTGGTTAACTGCCGTTCAGCCAAGATGACTCGCAACGTCCTGATCTGCACGACACAAGTTCCGTTTACGACTGGTGGCGGTGAGTCGCACGTCGAAGGACTGCGCGTCGCGTTGCTCGCGGCGGGCTACAACGCGGAAGTCGCTGCGCTACCGTTCAAGTGGTATCCACCAACGGAGATCATGCGCAGCGCGCTCGCGTGGCGGCTGCTCGATCTGAGTGAAGCGAATGGGAAACCGATCGACTTGGTGATCGGGATGAAATTTCCCGCGTATCTCGTGGCCCACCCGAAAAAGGTGTTGTGGATCATGCACCAGCACCGCTCTGCTTATAACCTGTGGGGCACGCCGTTCGACGACCTGTCGACCTATCCGGAAGGCGCGCGCGTGCAGCAGTGGATCAGAGACTGTGACAACCGCTTCATCGCTGATGCGAAGAAAGTCTTTGCAAATTCTCAAACCGTTGCTGAGCGACTCAAGCACTTCAATAACATCGCGAGTGAAGTGCTTTATCATCCGCCGCCGCGCGCGGATCGACTGCGCGCCGGCGAGATGGGCGACTACGTTTTCTATCCGAGCCGGCTCGAGCCACAAAAACGGCAGGAGCTTTTAATCGAGGCCGCGCGTTATTTACAGACGCCGGTGAAGATCGTTTTGGCGGGGAGTTCGCGCGACCCGCAGCATTACCAGACGCTGGTGAAGAAGTACGACGTCGCCGATCGCGTTTCGCTGCGCGGCTTTGTTTCGGAGACGGAGATGATCGAGCTGTACGCGAACGCGCTCGGCATCTGTTATCTGCCGTTTGACGAAGACTACGGTTACGTCACGCTCGAAGGAATGCTGTCGGGGAAGCCGGTGATCGTGCCGGTTGATGGCGGCGGCGCCACCGAGTTCATCAGCCACAATGAAGAAGGTCTGATTACCGAAGCCGAGCCGAAAGCGATCGCGGCGGCAGTTGATTCCCTCCTCGCCGACCGCGAGCGTGCGCGTGCCATGGGCGCTCGTGCTCTCGAAAAGATTCGCAGCTTCAATCTCTCGTGGTCCAACGTGGTCGAGAAGCTGCTCTCCGCCGCCTGACTTCTCTTCTCTGTGTCTCTGTGTCTCTGTGGTTGACAAGAAAGCAACCACAGAGGCACAGAGACACAGAGCAGCAATACATTAATACTTTTCCCTGAACTTCTCGTATTCAATACTTTCCCTAAACGCCGTCGTCAGCTTGTTCGGATCGGGGTGTCGCTCCTGCTCGCTCACCCACAGATTGAAACCACGTAGATTGCCGTCGGGCGGATCGTCCGGGTTGCGACGCAAGTAAGCGAAGTAGTGCAGCAGCACGAGCGAGCGATTCTGCTCTTTCTGCACGACACGCGGATCGTCCACGATCTTGAGCAGCACACTCGCACGTGTTTCTTTCCCACTCGCCAGCGCATCGATTAACGCCTGACGCTCCTGTTGCGACACCGTGATCCCCGCGTTCGCAATCAACTTATCGACAAACTGCGACTCGTTGAGTAAGCCAAGGCTCTTCGTAGAACTCTCCGGGCTCATCCACATTTCAACGAAGTGTTGAAAGTTCTTCGCGAGCTGCTGTTCCTGCCCGTCCGAGCCGACGATCACGCCGCGCGTTATCTCCTCGAGATCCTTCTTGAACGGTTCGTAGCGCGGCATGTCTCCTGACGTCACCAGATGAAATCGATAGACCTTCTGCGTGAGACTCAACGGACCCAGAAGCGTGACGGGATCTTCCTGAATGCTGCTCGACCAGTCGCGCAGCTTGCCATTGAACGGCAACACCGCTTCGCTTTTCGCTTCGGGCTCCGTCTTCACCACTGCGTAAAGATCGTCGCCGGTGCCAAAGCGATTGATGAAGCGCAATCGTCCCGATGAGAGCTGGCGGCGCAGAAACGCCTGGTACTCGGGAACGCGATCGGGTGGAACCACGTTGTTCGCGATGACGAGATACGAAGCCGGCACGAACTCGAGCAACGCCATCAGCTCATCAGAGATCTGTCCACTACGCGTGAGGTTTTCGATCTTGTCTTCAAACGGCGAGTTGAAACCCGACGTGCCGACAATCAGCGGTTTGGCGTGGTCCGCGGCGCGCAGCATGTAGCGATAATTATTGTCGCCGCCGGCCGGCAGGTAAACGATGCCGCCGCGCATCGGCGTCTGTTTCAAACGCAGCGTAGTCGCATCGGGAAACGGATCGCCGCGCTCGATGCGCAACGGCGCGGAATTGAACTCGAGCAGCAGCAGCACACACGCAGCGATGAAAACATGCCGCGCCTGAAAGCGCGGGTAACGCCGACTGATCCGTTCCGCCAAACGCTGCACGCCCAACCCCGAAAGCAACGCCAGCCCCAGATACGTGAGCATCGCGCCGCGCGTGACCACACGCATGCTCTTGAACATCGGCAACAGCTGATAACAGATGCGATAGAAAAAGAAGTTCCAGCCGAGCGAAAAGCAGAAGCCGAGCGCTGCGAGTATCGATCCCAGCCAGAACGCATCAGAACGATGGTCCGAACGAATCGTCTCGATGAGGTTCGGGCGCACCGCATTCAGAAACAACGGGTACGCAATACAAAGCCGGACCACGATCGCGATGGTCAGCAACGCGAGGGTGCGTTCGGAAGTGAAATTGTCGAAGAAGTTATAAAACGCGGTGGAGTGATCGAAACCGATCGCGAGCAGTGACAAGGCAAAGAGCGCGACGATCAGCGCGTCGAGTCGCGGCAAGCAGATTCTCGCACTCGGTTTCGAAGCCGACTCGCGCAAAGGTCGCGGTCCACCAAAGAGCGCCGCGAGCGAGAACAGTATCGGCAACAGTCCGGGAAACAGTTTGAACTTCCAGCCCTCGAAAACACCTTCGCCCATTCGATTCCATAACTTGTTGCGGTTCTCAACAGCCAGCCAATGCGTCGGCAGCGCGGAGTTGGCTTTGATCTCTTCGATCGTTCGCTTAAAACCATAGAGCCGCGACGCCAGCACGTACGGCACCATGAACGGCAGCAGCGCGACCACGGCCGCGCCGAGCGCCACACCCGCGCGCAACCAAAACTCGCGCTCGCGCCAGATACGATAACGAGTCAGCAGTATCGCCGCGAACAGCACGAACGGAATAAGCGTGAAAGTAAACCACGTGATCGTCGTGAGGCCGTTCATAAAAAACGCGCAACCCAGGTACATCGCGCGTTTCCGGTTGCGCTCGCGCGCAAACAGCACCAGCGCTTCAAACACCAGCGGCATCCACGGCGAAAACACGTAAACCACCTGCGACATCATGTTGAAGCGATACGGCACGAACGCGAAAATAATCCCGCTGACCCAGCCTACTGCGGTCGATCCCGTCAGCGTTCTGCCCAAGCGAAACGCGCCATAACCGCTCACCGCAAACCCAAAGAAAAGCGCGATCGTCTGCACCGTGAGCGGTCTTAGCCCAAGCGCGTAAAGCGGGAAGAAAAGCAGCGCGAGGCCGTAACTGTGTTCGCTGAAAGCGAGGCTGTACTTCAGCGGATAAAAAACGTTCGCGTCGAACAGGTGCAGCGGATTGGTGAACGTCGCGTGGTAGTCCCACCACATGATCCACGCCATCAGGTAAGGATCGCCTTTGTCCACGACCGCGTCGCGCAAGCGGGTTACGTAAGGCCACGTCACGAGCGCCGTGAACAGACTGAAACCCAGCAGCACCAGAATCTCACGCCCGAGGATCACCACTTTTCGCGACCTGACACGACTTGCGGGAGTATCCGTGTTCATCCGTGTAGATCTGTGGCCGAAGTTGTCATCCGGGGTGCGCAATGGTAGCTTTAGGGTCTTTGTCGCAAAGGGTTTGAGCCGGGCATTGTCCAGGCCCGGCTAAGGTACGTCAACCGTAACCCAATCGCAAAACACAACGAGGAGAGGCTAAGTTCCCAAGTATGGCCAATACTACTTCTGACCTCGAGCAGGAGCAGATAGACCAAGCCGAATACGAGCTGCCAACACAACCAGCTTCGTCACGCCCGCGACACGTCAAACGAAGCGCGCCGCTCGATCCGCGCGGCTGGGTCAGCCTCGTCATTCCCGCGCGCAACGAGGAACGTTGCATCGCTGAAGCGATCGAGAAATCGATTCCGTTTGTGGACGAGATCGTCGTTGTGGACGGCCACTCGAAAGATCGCACGGTGGAGATTGCCGAGCAGTACGGCGTGCGCGTGGTCAAAGACAATAAACGCGGCAAAGGCGAAGCCATTCGCGTCGGCGCGATGGCTGTGTCGCATCCGATCGTTGTTTTCATGGACGCCGACGGTTCACACGATCCGGCGGACATCCCCGCGATGGTCGAACCGATTCTCGCGAACAAGGCCGATCTGGTGATCGGTTCCCGCGCCACCGGCGGCAGCGACGAACTGCACGGCGACATCGACAAGCTCTTCCGGATGGCCGGCGCCGACATCATCCTGAT
Organism: Pyrinomonadaceae bacterium; assembly: GCA_036503085.1. Classification (GTDB taxonomy): domain Bacteria; phylum Acidobacteriota; class Blastocatellia; order Pyrinomonadales; family Pyrinomonadaceae; genus PSRF01. The sequence continues at coordinate 14,048 of DASXXL010000728.1, forward strand.
CGGTATCAACAAGCGCTTTGGACAAAATCTCACTGAGAGTCAGAATGGTTTTCGCGCCATTCGCACCGACGTGATTCGCTCGCTCGATCTCAAAGAAAACATCACCACGATCGAGCAGGAAATGCTGATGAAGACGCTGAAGCGAGGATATATCGTCACGGAAGTTCCCTCTCACGAATACTCGCGAAAGTTTGGTGACTCATCGATCAAGCTGCACAAAGTTTGGTTCCGCTACGTCTACAGCTTCATCAAGAACCTGATTTGATTGGCAACTTCGATAGCCGTGAGAGAGGTTTGCTACAACGCCTCGAGTTGGGCGACCTGCTGGTCTTCGTTTATGCGCTCGCGTTTGTGCGGCAGTTTCTGTGGGTGGTCCACAACAACTCCGTTGCGTGGCTGCTGACGATCGTTGTTGCGCTCGTCTTTTCTTATTTCTACGTTTCCACCAAGCAGTTCGCGCGAGTTCGAACGGGAGTGAGTTTTTGGCTCATCGTGGGACTGTCGTTGCTCGTCGCTTACGCTTTGCGTGCGCCCTTTGCCGATCACTCGTACGACGTCTGGTCGTATCACATCCTGCAATCCGATCGTGCGCTGCATGGTGGACTGTATGGTCCAAACGATTATTTCCCGACTGCGCTGCCGTTCAATCCCGTTTCCGACATGGTGATGGGGCTGAGTCGCGGGGCTTTGGGATTCAGACTGGGAACGATCGTCAATTTCTTCGCTTTAATCTGGACCGCACAAATTGGCGAACGGATCCTGAGTGCTTTCATCAAGCGCTCGTGGTTGCGCTACGTTGCGGTGCTGCTGGTACTGTTGACGGAGAACGTGCTGTTTGAGATTAGCAGTTACATGGTCGATCTACTGACCATTCCGCTGCTGCTGCAGGCGGTGTTTCTCACGCTCAATTTGGAAAAAGCGCCACGACGTGCGTTTGCTTTGTTGCACGTCGCATTGCTCGCTGGAGCAGCCGTCGCTTTCAAACTCACGAACCTCGCAGTTGCGGCGCCGCTGCTCGCTGTTTGCGGTGTGAAGATGTTCTTCGGTCCAGAGCGCTTTGCGACAAAGCAGGCGATAACGACGTCGTTGCAGATGCTCGTAGCCTTTCTCCTTCCGCTGCTGCCGTTCACGATCTACGTCTATCGGCTAACTGGGAATCCGATCTTTCCGATCGCCAATGGTGTGTTCCAATCCCCCTTCTGGCCCACTCACGGCGGCTGGGATGATCGCTGGGGACCCCAGACGCGTGGGCAGACGCTCGTCTGGCCGGTGTTGGCCTGGTTCAGGCCGGAGCGACATTCGGAGTTGGGAGTTTACTCAGGCAGATTGTCGCTCGCCTTTGTCATGGCGCTGATCGTTTTGCCGTTGTGCTGGCGACACACACAGCTCCGACTGCTGTGCATTTTACTGATCGCGAGTGCGCTGTTGTGGGCCGTCGGTGGCATGGGCTACAGCCGTTACGGATTGTTTGAAGACGTGTTGGGCGGCGTCGTATTGTGCGCGGTGATTGCGGTATTTGCGACACAGCATCGTGCGTGGAAAACGGCCGTCGCTGCGGTGATGGGCGCTGTTTTCATTCTTCAGTCATTCGTCGGTTGCCACTATGCTCTCGACAAGGAGTGGGGCGAGCGCACGACGCTCATCAAAGATCCCGACATCTACGCGAGCGAGTCGTCGTTTCTGCTGCGCGATCATTCCCTCAGATCGTTTTTGACAGATGACGAGAAGGCGAGATTCGATCGCGTCAAAGTCTGGTTTGAAACCGGACCGAAGACAACGATCTTTGAAGTGTTGCTCAATCGCCGTGCGCCGATCCTCGCGCTGCGCCAGCTTGAATTCTTTCACACGCGCGAGGCGTGGCACGAGTTCATTCAGAAGGTCGACGCCACGGGCGGCGGGAACATGTACTCGCTCTGCTTTAGCGCGGATCTCGAAAACGCCAAACGCGCGATTGCCGATCGCGGGCTCGAACTCGGAGAAGTCGTGCCGGTAGATGTGCCATTCTTTTCGTCGCGCGAGCGCGTGGGCCTGATGTTTCTCGAAATTCGTCTGCCGCAGAATCCCGCAGCGCGCGAGGCGTTTGAGAACGCGTGGCGCAAGGCGGCTTTCGCCGCGTCAGATTATCGCGAGGAGATCGTCGCGCTGAATCCGCCTTCAACGATGCGTCCCGGTGAAAAGCTCGACGTCCATTTGAAGCTCAAGAACCTCGGCTCGGAAACGTGGCCGGCGGTCGGAGAAAAGGATTTCAAGTATCAGATCGACATGGGCAATCGCTGGATCCGCGGAAGTGAAAACAAGGAAGACAATCGTGCGGTACTGAAAGCGGATCTGCCGCCCGGCGGCGAGACTGAGTTGACGATGACGATCACCGCGCCCGCCGTGCCCGGCGACTACGTTCTCGAATTTGATATGGTGCACGAAGCCGTGACGTGGTTTAAGCAGCGCGGCGCGCGGCCCTTGTCGATCAATGTAACCGTCACACCCTAAACGATGGAGAGAACTCGGATGGTGATTTATCGAAATTTCTTAACTTTTGTATTTATCTGTGGTCTGCTTTTGTTTGCCGGTTGTAAGCCGAAACAGCTTGCGACGAATTCACCCGCAAACAACGCTCAGCAGACGAAGACTCCCGCGCAGCAAAAACAAGCGGGGCCGTTGCCGGATTCCGGTTTCAAAGCACAAATCACCGCGCCCGATCCGCCGGAACGGTTGCGCACCGGCCAAGTGGCGATCATAAATATCAAAGTCAAAAACACGAGCGACGTCATTTGGTATCAGCGCGGCGGACTGACCACCGATCGCAGCGACAACAAGTTCTACATCGCGGCCGGAAATCGCTGGCTCGACAAAGACGGCAAGTTGACATCGGAGACGGAAGGCCACAACGGGATTCCGAAAGATCTGAAACCCGGCGAAGAGACCGAGATGACGTTGCAGATCACCGCGCCGAAAGAACCCGGCGAATGGACCATGCAGCTCGACATGGTCCAGGAAGGTGTCAACTGGTTTAGCGAGCGCGGGTCGCCCGTTACAAACGTCAAGGTCCAGGTAGTGAAGTGAAGAAGCTCGCGTATTTCAGTCCGCTCCGTCCGCAGGCGTCAGGGATTAGCGACTACAGCGAAGAGTTGCTGCCGCATCTCGCGAATGCGGCGGACATAACTCTGTTCGTCGACGGCTTTCATCCGGTTAACACGGAACTGACGTCGCAGTTTGAGGTTTGTGATTATCGCCGGCAGCGTTCGCTGTTGCGGCGGCTGGAGGAGTTTGACGCGGTTGTCTATCACATGGGCAACGATCATCGCTACCACGACCGGATTCTGGAAGCGATGCAGATGCGGCCGGGCATCGTCGTGCTGCACGACTTTGCGTTGCAGGATTTTTTTCTCGGGCTCGCGCGGGATCGAAATCAGCCGGAGTTGTATCTCCGCGAAGTCGAGTTCTGTTATGGGCGGAAAGCGCGTGAGGTCGCGGAAGAGTCATTGCGACGCGGAGCGGTGCCGCCGTTTGTTTCGCAACCACTCGAGTTTCCGCTCAACGAACGGATCGTCAGTTCGGCTGAAGGCGTGATCGTTCATTCGCGCTGGGTGCTGGAGCGATTGAAGGACGTCGGCGGAGTTCCGTTGGTGCATATTCCGCACCTCGTGAATTTCGATGAAGACGAGCCGTCTGTACAGCGTGATGGTGAGGTGCGGATTGCGAGCTTTGGCTTGATCACGCCGGGCAAAGGCATCGAGCTCGCGCTGCGTGCGTTGTCGCGATTGCGCGGCTCGCATCGTTTCCGCTACACGATCGTCGGCGATCCGAATCTGCATTACGACGTGCGCCGGCTGATTCGCGATCACAAGCTCACAGATCTGGTCGAGGTGACGGGACACGTTTCGCTCGAAGAGTTCAAACAGTACATGCGCGAGACGGACATTGCGTTGAACCTGCGCGAACGTACGGTCGGCGAAACGAGTGGTTGTCTGTGCCGGTTGATGGGCCTCGGTGTTTGCAGCGTGGTCGCGGATGTTGGTTGGTATGGTGAGCTTCCGGCAGACAGCGTCGTCAAAGTGCCGCTGGATTCACGCACGGATACGCTGCTGACGGCATATCTCGAGCGGTTGATCCAAGACGAGTCTTTACGAACACGCATCGGCCAGAACGCGAAACGCTACGCTTACGCGCAGCATCATGTCGACCGCAGCGCGGCGGCGTATCTGGAATTTATCGATCGCGTGATCTCGCGCCGCGCGAAACGTGCTGTAGTTGCAAGCATCGCTGGTGATCTGGTCCAACTCGGCGCGCAGCCGTCGGATGAAGCATTGTTGCAAAGCGTGGCGCACGAAGTTTCAGTATTGCTTCCCGATAGCGACACAGTTGTTGATTGGCCGCAACAGAACGGCGATCGGCATCCATCGCGAACGAACGGACGCACGCCGAAACTCGAGCAGATCGATTACAAACAAGCCGCGCGAGATTACCTGCGCAATATTCCCGAAGAGCGCCGCCATCACCTGCGCACCAAGCCTTTCTACAACCTCGCCAACAAGCCCGCGAAGTACAAAAACGAAGGCATGGATGAAGACACGCATCGTCATTTCTGCGACTTCGCCAACATCGCGGTCATGCTCGCGTTGCCGCCCGGCAGTCGCATACTCGACGTCGGCTGCGGCTCGGGTTGGCTCAGCGAATACTTCGCGCGGCTCGGCTACATCGTAAAAGGAATCGACATCAGTCCTGACTTGATCGAGATGTCTGAAGAACGCGTGGCTCGTGTGCCTTACGGCGCGGATCACGAGACGCCGTTGCGTTGCACGTTCGCGGTGCACGACGTCGAAGCTGCGCCGTTGCCGGAAAACTTTGACGCGATTCTTTGTTACGACTCGTTGCATCACTTCGAAGA
>DASXXL010000729.1:0-2838 GCA_036503085.1 Pyrinomonadaceae bacterium
GCGATCGCGTCCGGAGTTCTTCGAAACGTAAAGCGCGCTATCGCTGGCGGAGTAAAGCGTCCGTTCCGAGGTCGCGTTCTCAGGACAACTCGCGACGCCGATGCTCACCGTGACGGTACCGATGCCATCAACACGACTGCCGCTCAACACCGCTCGCAAACGTTCCGCCGCGACCGCTGCGCGCGGCAAATCAACACCCGCGAGCAACAGCGCAAACTCTTCGCCACCGAGACGCGCGGCCGTGTCGTTGTCGCGCGAAACTTCTTTCAATGTCTGCGCGATCTGCCGAATCACCGCGTCGCCCGCCGGATGGCCGAACTGATCGTTAATCTTCTTCAAGTAATCGATATCGAGCATCAACAACGCGCACGGCACACGATAACGCCGCCACCTTTCCACTTCCCGCGCGAGCGCCACGCGAAAACGACGACGGTTCGCGAGACCCGTCAACGAATCGAGGTCCGCATCCGCACGCAGTCGATCGATCTTCTGCCGCAACGCCACCAACTGCTGCGTTCGTTCGAGCAAAAGCTCAAACTCCAGCGGCAACTCGAAATAATCAAACGCGCCTTCGAGCATCGCGGCGCGCCGCATCTCGACCGTGGCCCTTTGCGGACCCGCGAGTACGAGCGGAATGCCTTCGTCAGATTGGGCCAACATGCGCGCGAGTTCTCTGATTCGTAAATTACGCGCCAGAGGATTCGCCACTACGAGATGCGGCCGCGATCGTTGCAAAGAGATGAGCGCAGCGGCGCCGTTTGCAACGCCGACGACGTTGATGCCGCACGCAGTGACGGCTTCGACAAAGCGCGTCTGGTCGTCGTCCGCGATCAGCAGCACGCGGCCACGCGAGCGATCGTTCGGTTTGGCGAGATTTCGTTTTTCGGCGCGCGCGCTCATAGTCAGACCTGTAGAGGCCGATGTATCAAACAAACTGGTCAAGGGAGGTTCTTTCAGGGCTTTCACATCTTGGGGCAAGGTTTAGGATACTCCACGACTGTCAGTCAGCGTCAAGCGCGACGCTGCGAACCGCACTAACGAACGCGCGCATCCGCGCGTGGTTCTTTTTTCCGGGCGTTCCTTCCAAAGAACTGCACGCATCGACAGCGTAAGGCTTCACCGTGGCGATCGCTTCCGCGACGTTTTCCGGTGAAAGACCTCCGGCCAGGAAAAGCTTGGGGATTGACGCACGCTGCGCAATGGACCAATCGAAGACGCGTCCCGTGCCGCCGCGCAAGAGCTCGTCTTTCGTGTCGAGCATGATCGCGTCCACTTTATAGTTAGTCAGGTCGAGATTATCTCTCGCGCCAAAGGCTTTAATAACGTACGTTGCTGCGAGGTCACTGCAGTATTCGGGAGACTCGTCACCGTGAAGCTGTACGGCAGTGAGATCGGCTTCGCCCGCGATGGTTAGCAGGGATTGGAGCTCGTGGTTGACGAAAACGCCCACTTTCAAGATCGAAGAGGGAAGTTGATTGGTTATCTCGCGTGCGTTTGCCGGTGAAATGTAGCGCGGGCTGCGGGCGTAGAAATTAAAACCCAATGCATCCGCGCCTGCGTCAACTGCCGCGAGCGCGTCGTCAAGATTCGTAATGCCGCAGATCTTTACCAGCGTCATGATCTCAAATCCCGCAGCGCCTGTTCCGGATCGCGGGCGCGCATCAACGTCTCACCAATTAAAAATCCGTGAAATCCCTGTTCCCTCAGCCGCCGCAAATCAGCAGCTTCGTTTAATCCACTCTCGCTCACCAGCAACGCACCGCGCGGCGCGAGCGGCGCAAGCTGCACTGATGTCTCCAGCGAGACTTCGAAGGTTTTCAAGTTACGGTTGTTTACACCTATGATCGTCGCACCACTTTTTACAGCCCGATCCATTTCGTACGGTTCGTGAACTTCCACGAGTGCATCCATCTCCAGTTCGTCTTCGGCCAGACGCCGCAACGACGCGAGCTGTCGATCATCCAGCGCCGCAACGATCAACAACACCGCATCTGCGCCCGCAGTCGCCGCCTCAAAGATCTGGTACTCATCAAACACAAAGTCCTTGCGCAACACCGGTAACGCCACTGACTTCTTCGCCGCGCCGAGATCGTCCAACGAGCCGTCGAAATAATCTTCTTCCGTCAACACGGAGAGCGCGACCGCGCCACCGGCTTCGTAACTACGCACGATCGACTGCAAGTCAGCACCTGCGCGAATGATTCCCTTCGACGGCGAACGACGTTTGAATTCCGCAATGATGTTGACGCCCTCACCTTGCAACGCGTGTCGCAGCGCATGTGGCGTTGAATCACGACGCTTGGCTAAAGCATCTTGGCGCAACTTATCGAGGCCGATCAGTGCTTTAGCCTCCGCGAGACGCTCGCGTTTCCTGGCAATGATTTCGGAAAGCACGTTCATGTAGATTGCTTTGTAGCCTCTACCAACCTTTCCAACTTGCTTAGCGCCGCACCGTTATCGATCGCCTCCGACGCGCGCCGCGCGCCGTCACGCAGATCGTTTACCGCACCGCCAAGCAATAGCGCCGCAGCCGCATTCATGATCACGAGCGCACGCGCTTCATCGCGACGCTCACCCGACAACACCGCGCGCACGATTACCGCATTCGCTTCCGCATCTCCACCGCGCAAGTGGTCCAACGCGCCAACATCGAAACCAAAATCCTGTGGCGCGATCGCAAACGTTCGCACTTCACCACCGCACGCCTCGGCCACGTGCGTCCGGCCCGCCAGTGTGATCTCATCCAAACCATCTTCACCATGGACCACCCACGCGTGCTCCGTGCCGAGCGCCACCAACACACGCGCCAAACGCTCCGCGAGATCCTGTCGCCACACA
>DASXXL010000730.1:0-2506 GCA_036503085.1 Pyrinomonadaceae bacterium
ACTCGTCCACGCGCTTTTTCGCGAATACGGGCGCGAACCGCAAGTCGCGGCGTTCATGAAAGTCGTCGCGATCGGCACCGTGGCCGACGTCGCGAAACTCACCGGCGAGAACCGCACCATCGTGGCGATCGGCCTGAAAGACCTCGCTCGCGCGGCAAACCCCGGACTCAAGGCGTTGATCGACGTTGCCGGTTGCGGAGACGGCGAGGGCATGACAGCATACGATCTCGGGTTTCGACTCGGACCACGCATCAACGCCGCGGGACGCATGGACGCGGCGCGCGCGGTCGTCGAGTTGTTTGACACGCGTGATTCCGCCGAGGCGCGGCGCCTGGCTGAACATCTCGACGCGCGCAACGAAGAACGCAAGACGGTGCAGCAACAGATCATCGATCTCGCGTTGGCGGAGCTCGGCGACAGCAAGGATGCTCGTGTAGCGGTGATCGAAGGCGCGGGTTGGCATCGCGGCGTGATCGGCATCGCCGCGTCGAAGATCGCCGAACGTTTGCATCGGCCGTGCGTGGTGTTCTCGATCGACGGCGAGGTGGCCCATGGTTCGGGGCGCAGCATCGAGGCGTATCACCTGTTGAATGGGTTGACTGCGTGTGCGGACTTATTTGAGAAGTTTGGCGGCCATTCGCACGCGGCAGGGATCACGATCAGGCCCGAGCGGATTGCGGAGTTTCGGCGGCGTTTGAACGAGCACGCTGCGTCGTGTTTGACCGCAGAGGATCTCGAACACTCGGTGGCGATAGATTTGGAAGTCGCTCCGGAGAGTGTGACGTTTCAGTTCGCGCGTGAGTTACAGGCACTTGAGCCGTTTGGCACGGGGAATCCGCGTCCGGTTTTTGCGACGAAGAATCTGCGCTGTTTGTCGGAGCCGCTTGTGTTGAAGGACAAGCATTTGAAGATGCGATTGGCCGGGCCGCAGAACCGGCCGCTCGAAGCGGTTTGGTGGAATTGTATTGAGACTGCGGGGCAAACGCCCGAGGTGAAGGGTAGCATCGAACTCGCCTACAACCTCGAGGTTAATGCGTGGAATGATGAGTATCGCCTGCAGCTAAGCGTGCTCGACATGCGAGTCAGTTAATGCCGGGACCGCAGGCGTCTCGCCTGCAAGGCCCGAGTAGGAGGCTGCCGGCTGTTGCAGGCGAGACGCCTGCGGTCCCAGGAGACTACACGGATTTTCGCGGATGGAGGAAGCAGTAACACGAAAACGTTCGTTTGGGATCGGGTGGCGCGCGCGCGTGCCGCTGATCGCGCGCATCCTCGCGTTCGTACTCCTGGCTTCGGGCATCGCCATCGTCGGCATCTCTTATTACAAGCTGCGCAACGTCGAGAAGTTTCGCGCGAAGTCCGAGAAGCCCGAGCTGTCGAAGGAAGTCACGGGCCGCATCGAGGGCTACGAACAACGCGTCACCAAAGACGGCCGGCTCTACATGCACGTCAAAGCGTCAGTCGACATCACGTTCTCCGATAATCATCACGAACTGGAAAACGTCAGCGTCGCCGTCTACCCGCCGGAAGGCGACGTGCCCGATCAGATCTCCGCCGCGCGCGCGATCTACCAGCCCACCACGAACGTTATCTCCTTCGTAGGCAACGTGAAGATCGACACGAAAGACAAACTACAGGTCACGACCGAGTCGCTGTCGTTCGATCAGAACACGGGCTTGGCCCAAACCGACGAGCCGATCGCTTTCAATCGCGAAAACGTTTCGGGCACGTCAACGGGCGCAGTCGTCGAACAGAAAAACAAACGTCTCGAACTGAAGAAAGACGTTTCCGTCAGAGTCGAACCGCAGGGTAACACCGCGACGAAAGGTTCAGTGCGCGCCAAACCGGTCACGATCAAATCGGCCCATGCCACGTTCGAACACGAAGCACTGCGACTGAGTTTCACCGGCGGCGTCACGCTCGATCAGGAACGCAACATTCTCAGCGGCGATAACATCTATGCCCAGCTCAACCAGCAACAGCGTCTTCAGAAAGGTGAAGTGCGCGGCAACTCGTACCTGCGAACGATGGAGCCGGGCCGCGCCGCCGAAGTCCATGCCGTCGACATGGATTTCTTTCTCGACAACGACCAGCGTCTCGAACACGCGAACGCCAACAAAGACGTGATCGCGCGTTCGCTCGACGCCGATTCAGACATGCAACTCAGCGGCGGCAGTTCGCTCGACGTGTCGTTTCAGGCGACTGCCGATACGAGTCTTTTGAAAGAGATGTATTCGAGCGGCCGGTCAGTGATCACGCTCAGCGCGCCGAAGTCGAAAGCAAACGATCCGCACGCCGCGAATAAACGCCTCACCGCTGATTCAGTAAAACTAAGCTGGCGCAGCACGGGGCGCGATCTCGAAAAAGCGGAAGCTTCCGGCAACGCGGAGTTGTCCATCGAACCCGTCACGAATAGCCCGCGCGCCGAACGCCGCAAACTAAACGCGCCGCAGTTCGATTGTGACTTCTTCGAAGTCGGCAATCTCGCGCGCACGTGCAAAGCAACGGG
>DASXXL010000731.1:0-2962 GCA_036503085.1 Pyrinomonadaceae bacterium
CCAGTCGTGACCGCCGTCGTTCAGCCTGCGCGCCTCGACTGTTACGACGCTCGCCCGCGGTGAGTGTTGGATCGCATTCTCGATCAAGTTTACGAAAACCTTCGAGAGCCGGCGCCGATCGATACGGATCTTCGGCAGCGCTTCTTCCACGTCGCTCACGAGCGTCACCTGAGCCACTTCCGCCGCCGGCAAGCACGCGCGAATGGACCGGCTGACCATCTCTTCCATCGACACGAGGAATAGCTCGCCACGGAACGGTTTGCCGTATTCCAGCAGCTCTTCCATCAGCACCGTCAAACGGCCCACTTCGTCGCGTAAGACATCCGTATAACGCAGGTACTCCGTGCGGTCCTTAAACCTCGTCTCAAACGCGTCAAGGATCGACGAGATGCCAAACAACGGGTTGCGAACTTCATGGGCCACGCCCGCTACCAGCGACCCAAGCAACGACATCATTTCGCTTTGACGAAGCGACGCTTCGAGCTCCGCGCGCTTGCTGATGTCCTGCGCGATGAGGATCGCGCGTTCGCCCGCCGAACCGAATTCAGTGATGTGATACAGCGTGATGGCCCAGGTCTTACCCGTTACCTCGTCGCGCACTTCTTCAGACACCGGCGTGAGCGTGTCGCCAATGTTCTTGAGCAGTTCGGCCGCTTTTTTCCATGGTTGAATATCGCCGAGTTCGCCAACGGGGCGCTCGGCCAAATCTTCGGCGGAAACACCGGCGATCTGTTCCGCGGCGGCATTTGAACGTTTAATCGCGCCGGCGAGATCGACGATCAGCACGGGGAAATCCATCGCGTTGAACGTCTGCCGCCATTCGGCTGCCGACTGCTGAATCGACGTGTGTAGTCGCTGCTGTTTCTCATCGAGCAGTTTTCGCTCGGTAACGTCGTTGACGATCACGAGCCGGCTGTTCTTGCCGTCGAAAACTACCGGGTGCGAACTCGTCTCGACGTAGATGATCCGTTTGTCGCGGGTCTGATGACGCCAGGGACTAGAAATCACGAGCTCGTCGGGATCTTCCGCGTTCTTGATTAGCAACGTCGGGATGTCTTCCTCGGGACGCAGTTCCTTGATCGTCATCGAGAGGAATTCATCACGCGAGTGGCCGTAGGTGCGGGTGGCGGCCTCGTTCACTGCCAGAAACGCGAGCGTTTCCTCGTTGTAGACCCAGATTGGTTGCGGCGTGGATTCAAACAGCAGGCGGTAACGTTCTTCGGAATCGCGCAGCGCCTGTTCGAACCGTTTTCGCTCGGTGATGTCGCGCGCGAGCCCGCGAAAACCGATGGTTTCGTTGAGCTTTTTGATGGGCGAAACGATCAGATCGAGCCAGCGATCCTCGCCCGCGGCGGAACGCGCCACGAACTGATGACGAAACTCGCGTGGTTCAACACCGCGGTTCAGAGCGCCGGCGAAACCGTTACTTTCCGGAATCACGCCGAAGAGCGCGAAGAACGAGTTGCCGATGATCTCTTCCTGATCCCGACCCAGAAATTTCTCGCCGGCGAGGTTGATGCTGGTCAGATGGCCGGTCAGATCCTGCGTGAAGATCACGTCGCTGGCCTGTTCGACGAGATCGCGATAACTGGCCTCGAGACGAGAGCGTTCGAGCAGGCGTAAGACCTTCGCGATCAGACGGGTCGAGTCAAAAGGAATTTCGAGATAATCGTCTGCGCCCGCACTCAGGCCGGCCACGATGCTCTCGGTGTCTTTCTGGTGCGCGCTGATCAGCAGGATGGGGACCGTTTTCAGTTCGCTGTCCGCGCGCAGGTGGCGGCAAAACTCAAGCCCGTTCATTACCGGCATCGAGACGTCGCTGATTACGAGATCCGGGCGCTCCGCCTTGGCGAGCGCGAGACCGGCGACACCGTCTTCAGCAGTGAACACCACGAAACCCGCTTTGTTCAGCAGGCCTCTCATGAGCTGTAGCTGATCGGGTTCGTCGTTGACGATGAGAACGGAATTGTCCTCGTGCCCGTTTGAACTTTCTACCCCTTGCATCTTGCAGCTTTTTACCTCGAATGGGAGCCGTGCTTGGGTTGGAAATTCGGGAACGTACGGCTTTTTCTCAGGTCGCCAATATAGGCGATGACCGGCATCGGTATTTGCAAAAAGATCCAATATTCACTGGGTTAAACCGCGGCGGAGTATATCACACCGAGGCGCGCGGGTCGCGGGAAACGGAATGGGGCGCGACTGAATCCAAACCACGTACTCATACTCAAATGTGTCAAATTCAGAAAGAGAGAAGCGATGAATAATTCCGAACGTTACCCGGGCGCCAGATTCCGTGTGAACATTCTTTTAAGTCTGGCAGTGATTGTATTTTCGTTTGCTTTGGTCAGCGCGCAGAGCGGGCTGGCGAGTCTCAAACCCAGCGATTCGCCCGCGCCCGCCGTTGCAAATTCCGGTATCGCGACCTCGTACGCGGACTTGGTGAGCCGAGTCTCGCCGGCCGTGGTCACCATCAGGTCGACCGAGCGCGCGCGCGCCGCTCAGCAGTATCCCTTTATGGACGATCCGATGTTTCGCCAGTTCTTCGGCGATCGGATGCCGCAACAACAGACGCCGCAGCGCGTTGAAGGCGTGGGCTCGGGCGTGATCGTCAACTCCGACGGTTACATCCTTACGAACCATCACGTCGTCGACGGCGCTACCGAAGTTAAAGTCGAACTAACAGATGGCCGCACGTTCACGGCCAAACTCGTCGGTTCGGATCCCCCGAGCGATCTCGCCGTGTTGAAGATAGACGCCCGGGACCTCCCGACGTTGCAGCTCGGCGATTCCGATAAAGTGCGGGTCGGCGATCCAGTGTTGGCGCTTGGCAACCCACTCGGCGTCGGACAGACCGTGACTTCCGGCATCATCAGTGCAAAAGGCCGGCAGACCGGATTGAGCGACGGCAGTTTTGAAGATTTCCTTCAGACTGACGCGGCCATCAATCGCGGTAATTCCGGTG
>DASXXL010000732.1:0-3898 GCA_036503085.1 Pyrinomonadaceae bacterium
ATTACTCTTCTTCTTCGTCTTCGTAATCTTCCTCTTCTTCGATCGATCCACCCGTGAGCGGCGTCGTGTCGTCACCAAAGAAAGCCTCGTAAAGTTCTGTTGCGCGATCGCTGTCGCGTTCGTCAACGAAGACCTCAGCGCCTTGAAAGCCCACGGACAGCAAAGGCGAAAACGCATCGGCCCCGCCCGACTTGATCATCGAGCGAATGCCGTTCTTCGACAAGATGTCGTTGACCATCTCGGCTTCGGCCGGCGAGCCGAGTTTGAATAGTGACACGAAGCGCGCTTCGCTGTCGTCGCGGCCGGTGGTCTCCGGCGTGAGACGGTCCACCAGCTCGGTTTCGTCGTCAGGACAGCGCGTAATGCCTGGTTCGTATTCGGCTTCACAGGTGGGACAGAACATCTTGTGGTTCCTCTCGATTAAGCTTTCACCTCAAACGGTATCTCATCAAAATGTGTCATTCGTTTGAAGGCGCGAAAACGATCGTTGATTTCCGCGTGCGTCAGACGGCGGACGCGATCCGTGCCGAACTCCTCGACGTTGAACGACGCCATCACCGAACCGAAGATCATCGCGCGCCGCATCGCGGCTTCGTCGAGTCGTTCCTGGCTCGCGAGATAGCCCATGAAACCGCCGGCAAACGTGTCGCCGGCGCCGGTCGGATCGAACACTGATTCCAACGGGTACGCGGGAATCGCGAAGTAACTGTCGGGCGTAAACAACGCCGCGCCGTACTCGCCGCGTTTGATGATCAGCGCTTTTGGTCCCCAACGCAGAATCTGGTGCGCGGCTTTAATCAGGTTCGGAATTTCCGTGAGCATGCGCGCTTCGGCGTCGTTGATGATCACAACGTCCACAACGCTGATGGTCTTGAGCAACGACTCACGCGTGTGCTCGATCCAGAGATTCATCGTGTCGAGCGCGACGAGTTCGGCATCGGGCATCTGTTCGCGCACACCACGCTGCAAGTCCGGTTGAATGTTTCCGAGAAACAAGAGACGCGAACGTTTCGACTCTTCCGAAAGCTTCGGTTGAAAATCGGCGAAGACGTTCAGGTCGGTGAAGAGCGTGTGCGCGACGTTGAGATCGTAATCGTAACGGCCGCCCCAGCGAAATGTTCTGCCGTCTTCGATGCGTTCGAGATCGCGCGTGTTGATGTGGCGTTCGGCGAAGACTTCGCCGTCAGTGAAGTCGCCGCCGACTACACCGACGATGCTGACGTCAGTAAAGAAGCTGGCGGAAATGGAGAAGTGCGAAGCAGAACCGCCGAGCATCTTCTCTTTTTTACCGAAAGGAGTTTCGACCGAATCGTAGGCAACGGAACCGACAACGAGAAGTGACATAGGATTCAAGTGGAGATCTCTGGCGGTCGAGATCTCTAAGGTTTGACCTCCAGCGCGGCGAGTTCTTCGCGCGCCTCTTTTGCGTATGGGCTATCGGGATGGTCCTTGATCAACTTATTCAGGTAATCGCGGCCCATCTCGCGAAACTGCTCGGACGTGAGCGTCTTTTTCTCGCCGCCGTCGAACGTGACGTAAAGATCCGGGCTTTGCTTGCCCTTCTTCTCCGCCAGCCAGAGGCTGCTCTGGCCCGCCATCAGAAGCACTTCTTCAATCTTCGCGAAGTTAGGGTTGCCGGCGATGATCTCTTCGCAGCGTTTCAACGACGCGACGTAAGCTTTCTTCAGTTTGAAGTAGTTGCGCGCGACTTCGAGATTGTGCAGCGAGTCGCGTTCAAGATCCGGATCTCTCAGCGTTGACGGATCCGGTCCGCTGCGCACACCCTGCGCTCGCGCCGCCGGCGCCGCAATTATCATCGCCGCCAACAAGACCATCATCCAGATGAAACTCTTTCTCATAACTCACCTCAGAAACAATCTTAACGCTGATACTTCCCAACGATCGCTTCCAACTTCTTCGCCGTCGCTTCGGGCCAGAGGGTTGGGGCGGTGAAGATGGCGTGCTGTAAAGCCGAACCGCATTTGCACTCGCGTTCCGACGTTCGCAGACGCTTCACCGCTTCACGCAGAATAAGCTGTGCGTTGCGTACATTCTTGTTCAAATACTCAACCACTGTCTCGACGCTCACGGCGTCGTGGCCCGGATGCCAGCAGTCGTAATCAGTCACAAGCGCGAGGGTCGCGTAACAAATCTCCGCTTCGCGCGCGAGCTTCGCTTCCTGCAAATTCGTCATGCCGATGATGTCCATACCCCACGAGCGATAGACATTCGATTCGGCGACCGTCGAAAACGCGGGCCCTTCCATGCACAAATACGTGCCGCCCCGATGCGCCTTCACGTCCGCCACCCCACACGCCGCTTCCAACACATCTCCAACGGCCGCACAAACCGGATGCGCAAACGAAACGTGGGCCACGATTCCCTCACCGAAGAACGTCGATTCGCGCACGCGCCCGCGCGTGCGATCGAAAAACTGATCGGGAATCACCATGTCGAGCGGCGCGTACTGCTCCTGCAAAGATCCAACCGCCGACGCTGACAGAATCCGCTCGACGCCCAACAACTTCATCGCATAGATATTCGCGCGAAACGGGACCTCGGTCGGCGTGAAGCGATGGCCCACACCATGTCGCGGCAGAAACGCGACGCGTTCACCTTCGAGAGTTCCCACCACGAACGCATCGGAAGGATCGCCGAACGGCGTCTTGACTTTGACTTCTTCAACGTTCGTCAACTCCGGCATCTGGTACAAACCGCTGCCGCCGATGATGCCGAAGCGCACTCTGGGAAGCTCACTCATGAACGCTCTTTTCCTCCGCGCGATAAGGGACCGCCTCAAACTCCTTCACGCCTGCCGTCAAACGGCAAACCGGTTCGTCCGGATCGTGGTAGAACAAACAAAGCCAACTGTTCTGCGCCGCCTCTGGCAAGAGCCGTTTCTTCGCGGCGAGCGTTTCCACCGGATAAAGGTCGTAACCCATGATCCACGGCAGACGCAGATGCGCGCGCATCGGCACCAGATCGGCGAAACCAAACATCGTCGTGCCGTTGCGTTGCAAGCGCCAGCACTGCATCGAGCGATTGTGGCCCGCGATCGTTTCCATCGTCAGGCCGGACACAACTTCGTAATCCGCTTCCTTTGCTTCCAACTGACCCGACGCCAGCAAAGGCCGCCAGTTATCCGGCAGATAACTGGCGCGATCGCGTTCGGTCGGTTGTTCCGCGTGGTCCAACTCCGCGCGCGAAACGAAGTAACGGGCATTCGGAAACGTAGCGATTGGGTTGCCGTGCGCATCGAGCGAAGTGTTGCCGCCGGCGTGATCGAAGTGCAAATGCGTGTTCACGACGATCGTGACTTCATCAGCCGCAACACCCGTCTCTGCAAACAATGTCTCAGCTAAGGGCCGTCGGCGCTCGATCCCGTACATCGTCGCGTGCTTCGCGGGCCACTTATCGCCGATCCCCGTTTCAAGCAGCACTTTTTCCGTGCCCGTATCGATGAACAAACAATTCATATTCATCCGCACGCGGTTCTCGCCGTCGGGCGGACACACTTGCGACCACAAACTACGAGGGACCACGCCGAACATGGCCCCTCCATCAAGACGAAATTCTGCGTCCTGAATTACGTGTACCGCGTAATCGCCTAACTGCATGATCCCGTCGACGTCAACCGCAGAACGTCGCGACTATTTGTGCGGCGTCGGCTTGGGCTTCGCTTGCTGCGCCGGCTTCGCCTGCTGTGACGGCTTCGCCGGTGACTGCGGCGTCGGCTTAGCGGCCGGCGGCTCGGGCGCCGGTTCGTCCGCCGGTGGCTGGAACCCCGGCGGCAACTGCTGCTGCGCCGGCGCTTCAGGCGGCTTCACCGTATAGTTGTCCGCCACCTTCACGTGCGAGCGCGCGACGATGCCGTCGAGAATCTTGTCCGCTTTTTCCT
>DASXXL010000733.1:0-2995 GCA_036503085.1 Pyrinomonadaceae bacterium
GAGCGCGTTGTTCGCGTGCAGCCGATCTTCGTACATCTTGTAGACGCGGGCCATCGCTGCGCGGCGTTCGTCGGCGTACTCCGCCTTCGCCGCAAACGCTTCCGTGTCTTCGCCGCGATTCTTCGCCGAGCTGATTGCCGATTGCGTAGCGCGCCCGCCGAGATACTTCTCCTCGTAGCCGAGCTCTTTGATTGCCTGTTTGATCAAACGCAGCGAGTCGTCCTGATCGTAAATCGTGAACCTGCGCGTGTACTTGTCGTTGAGCTTCTCGATGTCCTGGCGCAGGATGCGGACGCACAGACTGTGAAACGTCGAAACGAGCGGAAGCGTCGAACGCTCGCGATCGCGCAGCAATCGCTGCACGCGCGAGCGCATCTCTTCGGCCGCTTTGTTCGTGAACGTGACCGCGAGAATATTCCAGTACGGAACGTTCTTTTCGGAGATGAGATAAGCGATGCGATGAGCGATGACGCGCGTTTTGCCGGAGCCGGCGCCCGCGAGGATGAGGAGCGGACCTTCGGTCGCGAGTACTGCTTCCCGTTGTTGCTCGTTTAATTGTGACAGGAGTTCCGAATCCACGTGCGGGTGCATTTAACCACACCGAGCTAATCGGACAAAACGCAGTTTGAACGCAAGAAGCGGATAGATCAGTTTGGGTCTGTGTTCTATGATTCGTAGCGTTATGAACGACCAACTCTGGCAAGCGGTGGTAGCGAGAGACGCGCGGTTCGACGGGCAGTTTGTGTTCGCCGTCAGTTCGACAAAGGTTTACTGCCGGCCGTCCTGTCCGTCGCGCCGGCCGAGCCGCGAACGCGTTTCGTTTTTCAAACTGCCGGAGGCTGCGGAACAAGCGGGTTATCGCGCGTGTTTGCGCTGCAAGCCGCAGACGCTCAGTGTTCCGGATCCGCAGTTGGCGTTGGTCCAACGCGTGTGTCGCTTGCTCGATGATGCAGGTGAAGGCGAGGCGTTGAAACTCGCTGAGCTCGCTGCGCGCGTCGGCGTCAGCTCGTTTCATTTGCAACGCACGTTCAAACGCGTGATGGGCATCAGCCCGCGGCAGTATGTAACCGCGCGGCGGTTTGGGAATTTCAAGCAATTGGTTCGTGAGGGTGAGTCAGTGACAAATGCACTTTACGATTCGGGTTTCAATTCGAGCAGTCGCGTTTACGAGCAGGCTGCCGAAGAGTTGGGCATGACGCCGGCGACTTATGGCCGCGGCGGGCGCGGCGTGAAGATCGATTACACGCTAGTAGCGTCGCCACTGGGTCGTTTGCTGGTCGCAGTAACTGAGCGCGGCGTGTGCGCGGTGCGCATGGGCGACAATGACAGTGAACTGGAAAAAGATCTGCGCGCAGAATTTCCGTCGGCGACGATCGCACGCGACGATGCGAGTTTGCAGGAAACAGTGACAAAGGTTTTAAGTCACCTCACACACAACGAACCGCATCTCGATCTGCCGCTCGACATTCGTGCGACAGCGTTTCAACGTCAGGTTTGGGAAAAGCTGCGCGCGATTCCGTACGGCGAAACTGTTTCGTATGCGGATGTGGCGAAGGCGTTAGGCAAACCGGGCGCGGTGCGCGCGGTCGGACGCGCGTGTGCCACAAACCCGGTGGCGCTTGTGATCCCGTGTCATCGCGTCGTGCGTGAAGACAAGAGTCTCGGTGGTTATCGTTGGGGACTAGTTTGCAAACAGAAGCTGCTCGACCTCGAACGCGCTGAATCACTCACCGCCAAGCGCTGACCTATCGACTAAAACTTTCGGCCCTTTTTGCTTCCAGCTTTCGCGTTTAGTGATTGCGGGGGGCAAACGGGCGTGTTTGGCGTGGCACACTTGGGGGATGTAGTGCCCGCTTCCGTTTGCCCCCGAGGGGGCTTGCGCTGTTGTGCGCCCTCGTCAGTAATAGTGCGGGGGAATATCGCTGCCCGTCTTCGTTGGCTTGCGCGGCAGGAACTTCGAGAAGCCCGAAATCCATCCTTCCAACTCGAGCAAGCTCAATGATGACGTGTCGATCAATCGCGGCAGTTTGTAGGGATCCGTTTGTTTTGTGGCCAAGCCCGGTTCGCAGGTCGTTGCTGACAGTACCTCGAAGTCACCAAGCCAGGGTGTATAACAAGGCTCATAGATTCCGTGTGGATACGCGAAGTGCTTGGGAAACTTCGTAAAGCGTGTGATGAAGTTTTTGTTCTCCTCCAACTCGATCAAAAACGAATCGCGCGTCTTTGGCGCATGGTGACGATGCGTGTGCAGTTGGATGTCGACGCCTGCTTGAGCGAGCTCGGTCAATTCCTGCGGCGACAACAGGTGCAGAATTCGTTTCGTGAGGATCGCTTGATAATCAACGCCTAATCGTTCGGCGAGCCGATAGAGCAGTTGATCTTTTTGCGCCGCTGAAAATTTTTCCCGCCGCGAATATTCGCGAATCGCCTGGTTCGCCCCTTCCCAACCCGGCGCGCTATGTAGGTCGAAGGAGGTTTCGCCGTCGATCAGTCCCTCGAGATTGACGGTCTTGCCTCTGGCTTTCCAAAGCAGATACCAGCACATAACGTCGAACACGGGCCGGTTGTAGTTAGAGTAATAGCTGGTCAAATAAACGGTGGCGGGCCAACCAAACTCTTGTAGGATGGGGAACGCCCGGCTGTAGAAATCGGCACTACCATCGTCGAATGTAAGCACGACGCTACAGTCTGGCAGCGTACGCGTCCAGAGTTTGTCGAGAGCTTCAGGCAGCGACAGCACGTTACAGCCATAATCTTTTAACGCCTGCATGCGCCGGCGAAATTGATCGGGACTAAGAAAGAGGTCTGAGTTCCAGATGTGTTCGTCGTCGATGGAGACGCCGTGATAGGCGAGTATCAATAGCTGTTGCTTGCGCCACTCGCTTCGGCGCAGCGCATGTAACAGTCCCATCGACTTGCCGACATTCAGAGTCAGCAGTTTTGCAGCTTTCAGGACACTCATTGGGGGCTCCCGCTTGTAAGGTGTCAATGCTAA
>DASXXL010000734.1:0-10305 GCA_036503085.1 Pyrinomonadaceae bacterium
CTACCAACGCGGCCTCCAGGGCAAGCATTTACAGTTGATCATCACCGATGGTTGTCCCGGTTTGGCGGGAGCAATTCAGACGGTGTATCCGCGCGTGCTGCATCAGCGTTGTTGGGTACATAAGATGCGCAATATTAGAGAGAAAGGCCGGCAGCGGGATCGCGACGAGTTGAAGCAAATGGCCCAAGCTATTTACCTGGCTGAAGATCGGAAAAAGGCACGTGCGGCATTCCGCGGTTTCAAACTGCGGTGGCAGACTGAATATCCCACGATGGTGCGGCAGCTCGAGAAAGATCTGCCCAACCTATTATCGTTTTTTAGTTTCCCAAAACATCTCTGGAAGCAGCTGCGCACTACCAACATTATCGAGCGTTGTTTTGTGGAAGTGCGCCGCCGTACGCGGCCAATGGTCTGCTTTGTAAATGTGCAAAGCGTTGACCGAATTATCTATTCCATCTTCCATCGCTTTAACTTGCAATGGAAAACCCGCACCCTCGAGGTTTTTACACAAGCTGCTTGACGTCACCATTTGTAGCTCACGTATTGACGTTGTTATCAACTTGTAATATCGTCCGCCCGTCCTCGCAACCCAGTGAATTAACTCAGCAGTCGAGGTAGCCCATGCCTGACAATGTCTTCGTTCCAGACGTCGACGCAATAGCACCTACCAACGGCAAAGAGGCGACACCGCTCCCACCACCTGCGTCAGAAACTTCCGAAGTATTTGCGTTATTCAAAGCCGAGACCACCGTGATGGTTTGGCTGACCTTTTTGATTTTTGGTGGTGGAATTTTGGCGTTGTACTACGTTCGCATTCGTTATCTTCCAGATATCGAGTGGAGTGCAGCGTTAATCTACCTCGGGGCCGCAACAATTATCGGCGGTGGAGTAGGCCTGCTGTTTGCGATGTCGCTTTTTCTACCGGGATTCATCTGGTCAGAATCTCTTATCTTTGATCCAAAACTCGAAAAAGAGTTTTGCTACAACACGACAACTAAAGAGCTTTGCGTAAGAAGCATTTTCATTAAGATAGGAATACCGTTTGGTGCAGGCTTGTTGCTCTCACACGCTTCACTGGTACTAGGCCAGTTCAACTATTCACTTGAAACCGTGCTAATTTTCTACGCGGGTGTTTCCCTAATCTGCCTAATATTTGCTGGCTGGTACGTTGAGCGCAATTTGCGAAGTCCTCTACCAGCGTCGAGACACAAGCAAAATCCCACAGCCGAAGAGAAAGAGAACGGTAGACGAAAGTACAAATGTGTTTCATGGTTTCTTTTGTCTCTTGTCCTGAGTCAGATATCTGTTCTCACGATGTACGTGTTGTCCAAACCGAAGAACTCGTCCAGCTTTGTTGCTCTAACCTTTATCTGCACGGCGGGTGTCTTGATATCCAACCACGTTGTCGCGTTTCTTTATCATCATCACTCGAGACAAGCGATCATTGCGTCCTTGGTGGCTGCGGGCTTCTTGCTTCTTACCGCAGACTGGTTTTCGCCGCTTTCACTAAGAATTATGGGTTACTACGGTTTAGGCGATGGGCGTACAGTTGATCTCCTGGTTACCGAGCAGGGATCGAAAACTGTTGAAGCCCTCGGATTCACACCTTGCCGAACCAGAACTTTATGCAACGTGGAAATACTTTCCAAGCTGGGTGACGAATACTATCTCGTTGCTGGTGGAAAGACGTTTACGCTTCCCAAAACGGCGGTGGAGTCATACCAATCATCCGATCCGCGACTAGCCAAGTGACTACAACTGTTGAAGAGTGCTGAGCACAAATTCCGTGTCAGATAAATCGGGAAGGACTGCGTCGGGTTCGCAGGCGCGGATTTCGTCGTCGGAATAGAAACGGCCGGTGCCGACCGCGACAGTGCGCGCGCCGAAGTGACGCCCGCAATCGATGTCGTTAGGCGTGTCGCCGATCACGATGAAGTGCTTGGGTGGGATGTTCGTATGTAAATGAGTGCGGATGCGATCCGCCGCGAGGGCGGGAAGGTCGCGCCTGACGTGCGACTCCTCGCCGAACGCGCCCGGCAGCGTGAAGAACTGGTCCAGGCCCATCAACTCCATTTTCAAGTCAGCCATCGGCTTGATGTTTCCCGTCAACAACGCCGACTGATAGCGCGGATGGTCGTGCAGCGTTTGCAGCGTCTCGCGTACGCCCGGCAGCAACTGAAAAAACTCAACGCTGTTGCCCGCGACGCGCCGCGCTTCTTCGGTTATGCGCCGGCTGAGCCGCTCGATCTCCGCGACGATCTGCTCCTGCGAAACTTCCGATTCCTTCAACGCTTCGAAGATGATCTGCAAGTCAGTCATGCCCGACACGTGCATGTCGTCGAGCCGGCCCGCGGTGCCAAAGATCTCTTCGAGCACCGGAATCGTGTACTCCTTGTAAGCGCCGGTGCGCACCGAGCGCATCAACGTTCCGTCAATGTCCCAAAGCAGAATCCGCATGATCTATTCCAACACCACCAGCACGTCACCGGCGTTCACCGTGTCGCCCGGTTGCACGTTCAACGTAACAACCACACCCGCGCGCGGCGCTTTCATCTCGTTTTGCATCTTCATCGCTTCAACGACAATCACGCCGGCGCCCTTCTCCACCGTTGCGCCCGCTTCGACCTGCACGCGCACGACTTTGCCCGGCATCGGCGCGACTATCTGCGCGGTTCCATGATGATGACCGCTGGAGTTCTGCCCGCTGCGCAAACGTTTCGGATCGATGATATTTACGTTCTCATCAACCCTAAACTCGCGCACTTTGTCGCCGAGAAAGAAGAGATAAAATCCGGGTTCGATCTCGCGTGCTACGAGATCGTAATGTCGCCCGTCGATCTCCGCCGACACTCGCTCGCCCTCAAGCTTCAGCGATAAATCGCGTTCCTGGTCACCGATGATTGCTTTTAGTTTCACGAGCTGAGAGTTTCCATTTGCTGATGGGATTCTGAGTGCGGACCTGTACTTGATTTTTCGCGTAGTGAAGCGCGGCCGCGATTATCGCTAGATCCTGATCTTCGATGGCGATCTCAGGCTCACGCTGACGCTCGTTGAAACGCGTAATGAACCCAGTGTCGAGCCGCGCTTCAATAAACTCTTCGTCGCGCACGATCTCGCGAAAGAACGGTAACGACGTCGTAATGCCTGCGACTTCATACTCGTCGAGCGCGCGCCGCAAACGATCGATTGCCTCGCCGCGCGTGCGTCCCCACACCGCCAGCTTCGCGATCATCGGATCGTAGTGAATCGAAACTTCCGACAAACGACGCACACCACTGTCGATGCGTACGCCCGGCCCTAGCGGTTCCTGTAGATGCGTGATCTTGCCCGGTGAAGGGAAGAAGTTGTTCGCCGAATCCTCCGCGTAGATGCGACACTCGATTGCGTGGCCGGTCCAACGCACGTCGTCTTGCGTGAACGACAACGGCACGCCCGCGGCCACTGAAAACTGTTCGCGCACGAGATCGAAACCCGTCACGAGTTCGGTAACCGGATGTTCGACTTGTAAACGCGTGTTCATCTCGAGAAAGTAGAATTCGCGCGTCGTGTCAGACAGCAGAAACTCAACCGTGCCCGCGCCAGAGTAATCAACCGCACGCGCAATCTTCACCGCCGCCTCACCCATGCGCCGCCGCAAATCCGGATCGTTAAGCGGCGAAGGGCATTCTTCAATCACTTTCTGGTGCCGGCGTTGAATCGAACACTCGCGTTCGCCGAGGTGGACCACGTGCCCGTGATTGTCGGCAAAGATCTGAATCTCAACGTGGCGTGGACGCTCGACCGCTTTCTCGAGATACAAAGACGAGTCGCCGAACGCCGCCGCCGCTTCCGCCTTCGCAGTCTCAAACGCAGAACGAAGATGGTGCTCGTCAGTCACGAGCCGCATCCCTTTTCCGCCGCCGCCCGCCGCTGCTTTCAACATCACCGGATAACCAAACTCAGCCGCGGTCCTGCTTGCCTCTTCGATTGAGTGCAAAGCCTCCACCGTTCCCGGCACGATCGGAACGCCTGCTTCGATCGCCGCACGTCGCGCACTCGTCTTCGAGCCCATGATCTCCATCGCTTCCACCGATGGTCCAATGAACGTCAAACCAGCGGCCGTAACTGCTTGCGCGAACGACGCATTCTCCGCGAGAAAGCCATAACCCGGATGAACCGCTTCAGCTTTCGTCGCGACAGCCGCGGCAACGACCCGCTCGATGTTCAAATAACTCTGCGCGGACGCGGCGGGACCAATGCACACTGCTTCATCAGCCATGCGCACGTGCAGGCTCTCGGCGTCGGCTTCGGAATACACCGCGACCGGCACGATGCCAAGTTCGCGACACGCACGAATGATGCGGATGGCGATCTCGCCGCGGTTGGCGATTAGGACCTTGCGGAACATGCTAGTCACGGATTGTACACAAAACGGATCAAACCACGATTGAGTTGGCGGGTTGGCGCGGATCGTAGCGCACGGTGATCTGCTTGCCGGGCACGTATTCAGCGTCGCGTTGTTGCTGTAGTTCGCTGAGCGCCTGTGACGACTCGTAGAGCACGCCGGCGAGCATGTAGGTGTAAGTAACTTGAACGATTTTGCCGTCGCGATTGGAAATCGCGTCGATGATCTGGCCGTCGGTCATGCGTCCGGTTTTGGCGAGACGGGCAATGCGTGAGGCTTCATCTTCTGTTTTCTTTCGGAAGCGATTGAGAAACGACATTCGGCCGCTACGGTTGCAGGGCCCCGGCTGAAACTGAGCGTCCGACACCGCCGCTGGTCACATCCGTAACTCGCACGAGCATACCGTCATGTCCGATCCAGTCGTCTTCGTTGCCGAGGATCCCGTCTTCACCAGGCATGCGCAGCTCAAACCTCGTAAACGCCATGCCGCCTGGCGGCGTGTCGTCGCCGGTTGTGAGTGAAGCATTGCGAATTGCGACACCGCGCAGCGTGCGCGCTTTTTCCCCGCCGGCTACGGCGACGTCAAAATACGGGTGATAGCCGTTCGGATCGAGATGATCGAGGGCGGCGGAAATCTCGCCGTAAGGATCGGGAACGCGATCGCGAAGGTCTCTCAAGTCTGCCGGATAAGAGTGATAACGAGCGCGATACTCGAGCACAGCCGCTTCGAATGTGTGCCAGTTACCCCGAATCGCGGCTTCTTTCGCCAACTCGCGTTGATGTAATCGCGCCGGAACCGTGATGCCGATCAGCAGGGCGATCAGGAATGCGACCGTCGTCGAAGCAAGCAGTCCGTGGCGTGCATATTTCAACCCGCAGAATTTCTCAGGCTGCAAACCGATTGAGCGGTAGATCTTGCGGCCCAACCAAAGCGTGACGAACAGCACCGGAATCGACACCCACTTCACGCGCCAGGCCGCAGTCTCAGCGGCGCCGATCCAGGACCAGAACTGAAACCAGCCGGTCCCGCGTTGGACCATCGCGATGACTGTTTGGGCCAGGAAGACGAGGACGATCAGAGCTCCGCTAATGGAGAGAAGCAGGGCTCTACCATAGGATGGCAATTCGTGAGCGGGCCTGGGAAGCGGCTCGCCGATGGCGCGTGCGCCACACTGTTTACAACCGCTGCTCAACGCTCCATGAAACTTGAAGCCGCAGCACGGACAAATAGTCAAAGGTTCTACCTTTCGCTCAAAGTAGGTCCAATGGGTCTGGCCTTGTAGGACCTATTTACGGCAGCCTCAGCTTCAGCGTTCTCGCTTTTCTCTTCGCTTCGGTTCAACTCGCGCCACGTGTGATACATCCGGTGAGCGAAGGTCCAATACGAACCGACTGCAAGAACCCATAGAACAGCCGGCATCCGATTGGCGAAGAAGTTGGTCGAACCTGGATGAGTACTGAGCGCTCCGATAATAAAGAGTACGACGCGTTCTGGGCGGCGCAGAAAGCCGACGTCGCATTTGGGAATCAAGCTCTCCGCCCGCGCGCTGGCGTAGCTTACCATAACCGAGCCCATTAGTCCGGCGCCCGCGAGAAAAACGTTAAGAGTCGAATGAAACTCCGTGTCGCGGGCGTAAAAGACCATCAGGCCCACAAAGACCACCATGTCCGACAGGCGGTCCAACGATGAATCGAGAAAACCGCCGAATCGCGTGACCCGGCCCGAAAGACGGGCCACCTGCCCGTCGAGCATGTCGAAAAGGTTCGCAACAATAAGCGCGACGCCGGCATAAAAGAACCAACCCGCCCCAAAGAGAAGACCGCACCCGACGTTCAAAGCCACGCCGATTACGGTCAGAATGTTGGGATTGATGTGTCCCATGGCGAGCCAGCGCACCATAGCGTCAATGATTCGCTGCGCTCCCCGTCCAATACTTGCCCCAAACATTTGTTAGGTTACGTTTCTCCTCGCTTGCGGGATGTGATTATGCCTGAAAACCGTCGGAAGTCTACAGATTACACAGAAACGTTACCCTTCCGAATTTGACTCCAGATCGTCGTGCAGTGTTCGCAACTGCCGAATCTCAAACGTCCGAGCTCCGGCCGGGGTTCGGACCACGACTTCGTCGCCCTCCTGCTTGCCCATCAGGCTGCGTCCCACCGGCGACGTGGTGGAGATCAAGCCCTGTGCCGGGTCGCTCTCCTCGGGCGTCACCAGCCGGTAAGTAACTTCTTCGTCCTTTTCGCCGTCGTAAAGCACGAGCGTCGAACCGTAGGACGCTTTGTCGCGCGGCACTTTGTTAGGATCTATTGACGCGATCTCGCTGATTCGCTGGCGCAACTCCACGATGCGCGCTTTCACCACGTTTTGCCGGTCGAGCGCCGCGCGATATTCCGAGTTTTCGCGCAAATCGCCAAACTCGAGCGCGCGCTTGATCTCTTTCGGCAGGTGGATCCGCAGTTCTGTTTCCAGCTCGTCGAGTTCTGACTGGAGCTTTTCTTTGATTGTTCCCTGTGGTGATGACAACGATTCAACCTCTCTCTGCACATAACTGGGACCGCAGGCGTCTCGCCTGCTGGTTTCGTTTCGCGCTCATGCGATGAGATGCAGGCGAGACGCCTGCGGTCCCAGGCCTTATAGCGGCTTATGATAATTGGCTTCGTCGGGAGCGCCAAAGGAAATTCCCGTATCACGCGCCGTCCGTACGAGCTGCCCTTCAGGGGGCACCGTCTTCGTGTTCTTGATCGCCTCAGTCAGGGGAACCGAGACGACGTCGCCTGCTTGTAATGCCACCATTATGCCGTGTTCTCCGTTCGCTAGCGCACGGACCGCGCACGAGCCGAAGTTTGTCGCCAACATGCGGTCGAAAGCGTTGGGGCGTCCGCCGCGTTGCAGGTGGCCCAGGATAACGCAGCGCGTCTCGCGTCCGGTGATGTTTTCCAGATCGCGTTGGAGGTGTTGGCCGATGCCGCCGAGACGCGGCGCACGCAGCTCGCTGCCCTGGTCCTGATAGACCAGATCGTGACCGATCTCGGTTGCTCCTTCGGCGACCACGATAATACTAAAATTCGAACCCGCTTGATCGCGCGTGCGAATCTTGTTCGCGACCGTTTCGAGCGAGAAGGGAATCTCCGGAATCAGGATCACGTCCGCGCCGCCGGCGATGCCCGAGTGCAACGCGATCCAGCCGGCGTGACGGCCCATCACTTCGAGGATCATCACGCGATCGTGCGACTCGGCGGTCGTGTGCAGACGGTCCAACGCTTCGGTTGCGATGTCGAGTGCGGTGACGAAGCCGAACGTCAGCTCGGTGCACGCGAGATCGTTGTCGATCGTTTTCGGGACGCCGCAAACCGGAATGCCGCGCTTGTCAAACTCGTTGGCGATCGTCAACGTGCCTTCACCGCCAAGGACCACGAGTGCGTCGATGCCGATCACGCGCATGTTCGCGATGGCTTCTTCGTAGACGCTTTCGACGCTGCGCTTACCGCCTTCGCGCGCGCGTTCGACGAAGAAGCCGCGGTTGCGTGTGCCGAGAATCGTGCCGCCGCGCGGCAGTAATCCGCGCACTTCGCTCGGCGACAGCAGACGTGTTTTGGTTGCGCCGAGCAGTCCTTCGAAGCCGTCTTCGATCCCGATCACACGCATGCCGTGTTCGCAGCTCGCAGTCTTGACGACCGCGCGAATCACGGCGTTGAGACCCGGCGCATCGCCGCCTCCTGTCAGGATGCCGATCGTTCCGTACATGTGTTGAACAGTCTAGCATTGCCGATTGCCAATTGCCGATTAGAGATTGTTGTAGTCGCCGCTGAATTCGCGTAGCATACGAGCACTTTGGAAATCGACGACGAAGCAAAAGAGATAGTTCGCGAAATCGGCAGCGCGATCAACGAATCAGTCGAGAATTCGACGAAAGTGGCGGAGGCGATTGAGCGTCTGCGCGAAGCCGGTTACGAGATGGAACTGACCCTGCGATTGGAGATTGGGTTGCGTCCTCACGCCGGCGACGACGAATCCGACAGCGAAGCCACCAACCTCAATCTCACCGAAGAAGACCTCCAGGTCCTCCAGCGCATGAAAATCCGCATCGACCCCGAGGTTTAAGCAAACCCGCAAGCAATCATCAACGCGCGTTGAACTTCGGGCCACCGATCGTCCGGAAGTGTGCAAATAAGTCCGGTGAGGCGATCGCGCTGAGCCAACGAGACGTGATCGAAATTGAGGGCGCAGCTAACAGGCATACCATCGTCCGGTGTTAGCACGACTTCAGTCGCCAAGCCGCGAATCGTTCGAGTTACTGGAACGACTAGATCTCGTTCAGGCGGTCGATGATTTCATCGCGCGTGCGGATCAGAACCGGTCGACGTTTGTCCGGATTTCGAAAAGTGTACCAACGAATCTCGCCACGTCTCACGCGAAGTTCTCCCAACCGTCAGCGTCCCATGCGAGTGGGTCATCATCGGTTGAGAATTCGGCCGCAGCCGGAGGGTGTGCCTGGTATGCGGCTGCATCTGTGGCGGGAATCAGACGAGCCAAAGCTTTGCCGTTATCGGTGATGATAACTTCACCGCCCTGCGCCGTGGTGGCTATCAAATCAGCGAAATGATCTTTCGCTTCGTCAATGTTGACTTTGTGAATCAAGGTGACGACATATTAGGTTGCTAGCGTAAGTCCGTCAACGAAAGCCCGCGCAGGACTCGGAAGGTGAACACATCCGCGCGGGCTCGGTTGCTACTCCGGCACTTCATCGCTGCCGGTCAATGTCTGCTGCCGCAGGGCGGCGGCGCCGAGGAGGCCGCCCATGCCCATCGATTCCACGGCGCTGCTCGGAACGAGCATCAAGGCGCCCTTTTCTTTCAGGCCTTCATACAACATGTTCATCGCCCGCAGGTGTAGCGCTGTCGGGTTGTCGCGATAGGCTTTGGCGGCAGTCTCGAAGGAGTTGGCGATCTCGACTTCCGCCTGGCCGAGGATGATGCGCGCCTGCTTTTCGCGTGCGGCCTGCGCCTCGCGCGACATCGCGTCCTGCAAAGCCGCCGGAATGATCACGTCGCGCATCTCGACCGATTGCACTGTCACGCCCCACGGGTTCGAACGTTCGTCAATCAACTGCTGCAACTCTTCTTCAATCCGTTCGCGGCCGCGCAGGAGATCCGTTAATGACGTGCGGCCAATGATGTCGCGCAACGCCGTTTGCGCGGCCCAGCTAACCGCCTGCGGATAGTTCTGCACTTCGAGCGCGGCCTTCTCCGGATCGTAGACCATCCAGAAGAGCACCGCGTCGACGTTCACCGGAACCGTGTCGGATGTCAGCGTCTCTTCCGCGGCGAAACTCGTCGTGATCACGCGTTGGTCCACCCACGCCGAAATCGTGTCGACAAAGGGAATGATCCAGAACAAACCTGGACCACGCAGACCAACGTAGCGTCCCAGGCGCAACACCACGGCGCGTTCCCACTGCCGCGCGATCTTCGGCGACTGCGCGAGCAGGAGTCCGAGCAATATGCCGATAACGAGCGGCGCGACAATCCCCAAGGACCAAAGCGCAAGCGCGCCGAGCAGGACTGGTGTTAGAAACGCAACGGCGGAAACGATATTCACTCGCGGTGTCTCGACCGAAGGTAAGTTACTCCTGGTTTGCACCAGGCTGGTCATGGAACTAGACATTTTTGTTAGGCTCCTTCTTGCGCCGGCGTTGAAGTTGATCAAGCAAATCGTCGACTGAAAAACCCAACGCGCCGGCTTCTTCGATAAAGCGATCGATGAGTTCGCGCAGGTGCTTCTCGTGTTCTTCGCGATGATTTGCGGCGATATGGCGGGCGCTCACAAACGTTCCCACGCCTCTTCGTGTCTCGAGGATCCCGCTGCGTTCCAACTCCGCGTAGACCTTGGCGACGGTGTTGGCGTTAACGCGCAGTTC
>DASXXL010000735.1:0-6587 GCA_036503085.1 Pyrinomonadaceae bacterium
CAACGTTCAGAACTCGCCGGTCGCGATACACTTCGCGGCCGGCGATCGCAGTTAAGAGGACGTCGCGCCCGGATGAAGCGAAGATCAGTGCTGTCGAAGGATCGTACACAGGTACCTGATGAGTGCCGTTCAGTCCAACCACGACCAGATCGGCTTGGTAACCGTCGCGTAGAACTCCAATCCCCTTTTCTAAACCGAGGCACTGCGCGCCTCCCATTGTTGCCGCCGCCAACATTTGCGAGGCCGATAGAAAGGGATTTTTAAAACCTCCGGCAGATACATCCTCCGGCCAACGTGCCGCCAACGCCGCGAAGCGGGCCTCTTCGAGAAGATCGCTGGTGTTGTTGCTCGCGACGGAATCACTTCCCAGTCCCACGATCACACCCGCCTCAACAAACTTCACAAACGGCGCACGCCCATGGCCCAACTTCGCATTCGACTTCGGACAATGCGCGACCTTAGCGCCCGTCTCTTTCAAAACCCCGATGTCGCGATCATCAACCCGAATGCAATGCGCGAGCAGCGGCTGCGTCTCCAAGATTCCACACTGCTGCAAATACTGAATCGTCGACACGCGCGGCGGCGTCCACTCGATCCCGCGCTTCGCCAGCCCCTCCGCAAAAATCCCAACACCCTCGCGCAAGAACAACTCCTCCGCCTGCGACTCCGCCGCGTGCATCATCAACGGCAACCGTTCACTGATCGCAAACTCCGCAATCAACTCTAACTGCGGCCGGCAAACCGTGTACGGCGCGTGCGGCGAAACACCAACGCGCACCAACTCACTCTCGATCTCGCGCAGCTCACCAACCTTCGCCCGCAGCTTCGCAAAATTTTCACCAGCCAAACGCGGATCAGGTCCGAACGACTCCTGAAACACCACACCACGCAAACCAACCTCACGCAACGCGAGCATACTCATCATCGCCGAGTCACTCGCATCACCCACACACGTAATACCCGCGCGCACCGCTTCACACGCACCCCACAACGCCGAATCGCGAATATCCTCAGCCGTCATGCGTTCGAGTCGCGCCAGCGTCAGCTTGCGCAGCCACGCAAAGAAATCGCTCTCCTCGTTTTCGAGATAACCGCGCAGTGCGGTGAGTTCCAGATGCGTATGTGTATTTACAAAACCGGGAAGGATTGCCGACTCGCCAAAATCCTCGACGCGCGCTTCGGGAAACCGAGCCGAGATCTCCGCCGCCGTGCCCACACCGACGATCAATGGCCCATCAACCGCCACCGCGCCGTGCTCGATCGGCGCCGACGAAACGGGAAGCACCCAACGCGCCGAATAGATCGTCGTCATCTTTTCGCGTTCTTGAGTTGGCGATAACGGTCCATGATCGAGATCACGTACGCTTTCGTCGAGGGAATATCGATGCGTTGGATGAACTGCGCGCCACTCTGCGGCGGCGTGCCATCGGGAACCCGATTCCATTCAACGGCGCGGCTCGGCCCGGCATTGTAACCCGCGACCATGCGCGCCTCCGCATCAGGCACGTCTTGAAACTGCTCGGAGAGCTTTTCCAGATACCAGCAACCGATCTGAATATTGCGTTCCGGATCGCGCAGCAACGTTTGCGGGTCACTCGCCATCTGCCGTTCGAGCTCGCGCATGCCGGTCTCGGCGGCCCACTCGCGCCCGACCGCCGGCATCACCTGCATCAAGCCGATCTCGCCGGCGGCGCCGTTCTTCCAGGGACTGAAGTAAGTCTCTTCGTACACGATGCTCCAGACGAGATCGGGATCGACGCGATAGATCGCCGCCTGTCGCGCTATCAGCGCGTCAAAGCGATGCGTCCAGTACTGATTGAAGAAATATGCGGCGACGATCAGTGTGAGGACTACGAAAACCGCGACAAGAACTCGTTTCATCCGGCAAGTAAAGCCATCCACAGATTACACAGATTAGAAATAACTGTTCTGCGGAATCTGTGGATGGCTTTAGTTCTTTCTTCTTAATGACGACCAGAAACTCGCGCGGCTGTACGCATGGTCCACGCCTTCATAACGCGAACGCAGCGCGTGTTCGTCGAGCACGTGGCCTTGCAACCAAACTTCGGCCTCCAAACTCGCGCCGACGGCCAGCTCGCCGCGCAGCGCGCGCCGGTTCACCAGCACTTCGAGCTTGATACGTTCGAGGTCCAGGTGAATCCAAAACAGCTCGCCGCCGGAAAGCGGATTACGCAAAGGTTTGAAAGCGATGACGCGGCCACACAAGCTCCAATCGTTCTCGTGCGCGGCGCGCGCGGGCGCGGCTTTTTCGAGCGGCATCCAGCGCATCTTCGCTTTGCTGCTGCGCACCTGCGCGCGATACGCGAGGCCACATAGACCGATGTGCAGCTCGTGCGCGCCGAAGCCGGTGGGCGCAACCTCAGTCAAGTTCTGCAACTCAAAGAGCACTTCGCAGTCAGTGCCTTCACGATAGCCGTGAATCACCGCTTCGCCTTCTTCGTCGTACTCCGTCAACGCCCACGGCGCAATCGTCTGAATGTAGCGCGCGCGAAAACCGGGACGACAGTCGGCGTAGAACAACTCGCCGGTGTTCGACTCGTAGAGCACGGTCCAAACTTCAAGACCTTCTCCCAGTTTCCAACAACGGCCATGCAGCACAGCGCCGCGCCGGCTGAGTTGCGTTGGCTCGCCCTGGTCACCTGCTCGCTCGGCCAGGTAATTGAAAGCCTTCTCCGTTGAAACTTCGAGACCGATCGTTTCGAAAGTAGGATTCATCGTGATCCGTAAACAGCGCGTGATTGCATTATTGCGCGCTACGCTTGCGTTGTCTATGTTTTGTCGACTTGCCGTTCTTTTGCTCCGCCCGCGGCGCGCGGGTGCGAAAGCCGCGGATCACGCGTTGTGGTCCATGAGACGGTTGATTACCTGACCGGACCATCTCGGTGAACAAGTCGACGTCGTAGTCAGCTTCGCGCGACATCTCTTCCCGAATCGTGTGCAGCACTTCCAGAAATCTTGGGCGACGATACATTCGTTAACTAACTCTCTCCGTTGCTTCCGACACCAGAAATTCCGGCGTCACGATCATCGGCACATAAAACCCGGCCGCGGTATTGAACAACTTAATTCTTGCCTGACGCCGCACGTTCGCCAGATGACCGAAGTTCCACGTTACCAAATAATCGATCTTGTGAAACGATGCAATCGCTACGTGCAACGCATCGGCGATGTACTTACGATGAAAGATGCCGCGCGAGATGTAACCTTCGGCGAGTATCGCTGCTTCTTCCGTGAGATCAACCTGTTCGAGATCGCGAATCAGTTTCAAGTAAGACGTGCGATGTGGCTCCTGTACGCGCGCGAGCTCCGACGTCACGAGCGGCGAGATCACCGTGCGATAGTCGGGCATCTCGTGTTCCCACCATCTGATCGTTAAGTCGCGGCGAAACGGTTCGCCGTTGTCGAGATACGCGCCGATAACGGACGTCTCGAGATAAAGGGCTTGCTTCATGGAGTTGATACTACTTCCTGATTAATAGTCTCGACTGCGTTCGGCTTGGTCCCCAGCGGCTCCAGCCGCATCGTACCGCGCGCGAAGTCGAAATAGATGCGGAAGTGGCGCAGGAAGTTTCCGCCGAGAATGCCGCTCTGTGTGAAGCCCGCGGTTTCGTTAACGGGTTCCATGTCGAGCACCGCGGCGTTGATCTTTTCCAGCTTCGTGAGTCCCAAACTCAAACGCGGCAACTGCAAAAGCTTCACGTCTTCCGTCACACCCGCCGCGCCGAACACACGCATCTTCGACGGCTGCAACAGATCGAGAAGCTGTTCTTCCTGCGAGAGCTTTTCGGAAACGACCGTGATACTCGCCGCGGTGTCGATGATGAAGTTTACCGTCTTCTCAAAACCTTCGAGCGTCACTTCGCCACTCAGAAAACCACTCGAGGTCGTGCGCAACGGCACCTCGAAAGTACCGTCACTGTTCGGCGCGATCGGCGCGAGCGTCAGGATACCTTCCGGACGCCGCGCTACCGTCCACGGCTCAAGCGCATCGGTTTGGTTTTGCCGGATTAGCGAGATGCGGCGCGCACCATAGTCGATCGAGGCCAAAAACTTCGAGACCACCGACAGACCGAGATAACCATCGACCGGGATGTTGTTGTCATAGAACTTCCGAATGTAAACCGGAACGTTCTCGACCTTCGCCTCGCCTACTTCGATCGAATTGATATAACCGTAAACGATCTCAAACCTGCCACCGCCGCCCACTGCGCGTGCGACGCCGCCGCGCGCCACCGGCTTGATGCCCAAACGCTTCGCGGTCTCCTCGGAGATCACAGACATTCCCGAGCCGGTGTCGAGCACGAAGCTCAACGGCTCTTTGCTGCCGTTGATGCGCACCTTCACGATGGGCCGGTTGTCAGTCGCTTCGAAAGAAACTGAAGTGCGTACTTCGCCGCTCGGAACGTAAAGCGCGCCTTGCCGGCCGAGGTAACGCAGGAATTCGATCAAGCCGAGAATGCGCTCGCGCCGATCCGTGTCGGTCTTCGGCGCGATCATGAGAAAGCGCTCGTAAGCGTCGGCTGCTTCCTTGTATTTCTCACTGCGTGCTGCCGCCTGGCCGAGACTGAAAACATAATCCGGTTCTTCCGGATCCATGTTCACGGCTCTGCGCAACGCCGGCAACGCGAGCGGCAAACGGTTCTCATAGAAGTCGACCATCGCGAGCCCCGCTACCGCGAGTGCTTCGTTCTCATTGAGCGCAAGCGCGGTGCGAAACTCTTCCACTGACAAACGAAACTCACCAGCGCCGAGAATCGCAGCGCCCAGCAACGCATGACCGCGCGCTGACAGAGGATCGAGCATGATCACGCGCGCGGCGTTGTCGTAAGCAGCCTGAAGATTTCGTTGCTTGAGTTGGGCAAAACTCAAACCACAGCGGGCTTCGTTGTCCCGCGCGTCTTTATCGAGCAGGTCGCGAAAGATCTTCTCCGCCTGGTCATATTCGCCTTTGCGCACCGCGCGATAACCCTTGCTGTACGCCTTCTTGTCGGACGACGCATGGGCCGTCGGAGCAGCACCGGCGACGACGAACAAACAAAACACAAAAGCGGCCAGACCGCAGGCCGCCGTTCGGAGCAGACACCGGTTGTTTTTACACTGCATGATTCACACCTACTTTAATGCCATCCACAGATTACGCAGATTCTGTTTTTGCTTTGAACATCTGCGTAATCTGTGGATGGCTTTGTTCTCACGCTACTTCAAAATCTCACCCGTCTTCAGTGACCATAGCACCAGATCCAGCTCATCAAAGTCGACGCGAATGTCTTTCGCAAAACGAATCAACTCCTGTTCGACTTCGAGATATTTCCTGCGTGTTTGCGGCGGCTTGCCTGAGTCGACAACACCGACCTCGCACAGACAACGCATCACATGCTTATCAAGAATCGCGTGGCCCTTCACGCCGATGTTGCGCAGGAAGTGACTGGACTCCTTGTAACCCAGACCCTTGACCTGTTTTTCCTGGGCCAACCAATCGCGGCGTGCGAAAGGATCGCGAAAACTGCGCAGCCGTTTGCGCAACGCCATCCCGAATTGCTGCCGAAAATAGTTGCGCGTGATTACGATATACTGCGGCCGCGCGACGGGGAAACGATGCGCGCGCGCTTGTTTGAGCGCCGCCGTCATGGCTTCGGCTTCGCCTTCCAGTAGCAACGGTCTCACCGCGTCGACGGAATCGAGGCCCATGCGCGCCGAAGCGCCGGCGGTGAAGATGCAGTAGGCCAGTTCTTCCCAGAGCCGCGCGTCAGATCCTTTGCGCCAAACCTCTTCAAACTCACCGAGCCGTTTGCGAATCTCTTTACGGCGCGCGCGGTGAGTAGCAACCACTCGTTCAACTGTGACGGGTTCTTGATTGCGTTGCACTGTAGTTTGTCAACGATTCGATTCTATGAGCGGCTTCGAAGCGTTGTCAACGAACTCTTTATCCGTGTCATCTATGTATCTGTGGTTTTGGAACACGGATATAATGGATCGATGCTTCGACTCGCTGGCATAACAACCTTACTACTTTTCATTTCCTTTCGCGTTGCTGCACAAGAACAGACGGAATCAGTGCGGCCGCTGTACGGTGTGCAAGGCGTGCTCGTCGAAACGCTCGACGGGAAGATCGTTTCCGCGCAGAACGAGAACGAGCAGTTCAACCCGGCTTCGACCATGAAACTCGCCACCGCTTTCATGGCCCTGAAAACCCTCGGCCCGGATCATCGCTTCGCTACCGCCATTTGGACCGACGGCCAGTTGGACAAAACCACCGGCTCGATCAACGGAAATCTCTACATCTCCGGGCGCGATCCGTCGTTTCACTACGAACACGCGGTCCTGATCGCGCGCGAGTTGAACGCGCTCGGCATCAGGCAAGTCACCGGCGATCTCTTTGTCGCGCCCGGCTTCACGATGAACTTCAGCGGCTCGGCCCAACGTTCCGGCGAGCAGTTTTACGACACGCTCGATGAGACGCGTCGGCCCGCAGCCGCCGTGCAGGCATGGAACTACGAACGCGTGCTGCTGAACGACGTCGCGGCTTTGCAGAACGTGCCGAGCGTCGCGGTAATGGGCGGCGTCGA
>DASXXL010000736.1:0-3235 GCA_036503085.1 Pyrinomonadaceae bacterium
GTCGGTTCATTCCGTGCTCCTTAGATATGAGATTCACACAGATGCCGGGGTCGGGTGAGCGTGTGCAATATACCGTGCCGTTTTTTTCGAATCAATCTTTATTTGTTCAAAATAACCTGTCTCAAGTCAGTTTGCGCGTCATCGCTTTAAAGTGACCGCCCACAGCGTCCGGTCCTGCCCATTTCTCCACAAAACCAATCTGGCACACGAGTGGCTAATACCGCGGTGAGGCTCCCCGAGCCCTTGAAAATTAGAACCAGGTTCCCCAGATGCTGCCGACAAGCAACTCTTCAATCTCCCATCTCAGCCGCAAGTTGTGGCCCCTGCCGATTCTCGTGATTCCCGTCCTGTTGGGACTCTGTGTTTTTGCTTCCGCTCACTTCGGCGCTTACACGATCGCCTTGCTTGTAATTCTGTTCATGGTCCAGGTCGTCGCGAGCGCGCTGGTGTGGACCGGTTGGCGCGGAACTGACGAACAGCTAACCGGAGTCAAACTCGAACTATCGACGCTGCAAAGCATCGTCGACGTTTCGCGCGACGCTATCATCGGCGTGACGCCCGAGGGCGTCATCATGAGTTGGAACCGCGGCGCCCGCGTCATCTACGGCTACACCGCGAAGGAAGCGCTCGGCTCGCCGATTTCGATGTTGTTCGACGATCGCCGCGGCCAGGAAGCAACGCTGCTGTTTGAAAAGGTCGCGCGCGGCGAAAACGTGAACCAGCATGAATTGGTCCACCTGAAAAAAGGCCGTACGCCAATCGACGTCTCTCTCACCATCTGCCCCATTCTCGACAACAAGACGATCACCGGCGCGTCCGTCGTCGCTCGCGATATCACCGAGCGCAAACGCGCCGCCGGTTCGCTTGCCCAACAAGCCGCCGCGATGAAAGCGTCGATGGACGGCATGGCCATCATCGATCACTCCGGCCTCTGCACTTACATCAACGACGCTTACGCGAAGATCTTCGGCTACGCCGATCCCGAACGACTCATCGGCGCGAGTTGGGAGACTTTTTTCTTCAGCGACGAACTGAACCGTTTCAAAGAAGAGATCATGCCGGCTGTGTGGCGCGAAGGATCGTGGCGCGGTGAAGCACTCGGCCTGCGCGTTAACAACAGCACGCTGCCGCTCGAGATCTCGCTGTCGAGCGTTGTCGGCGGCGGTATGGTGCAAGTCGTGCGCGACATCACCGAACGTAAGAAACTCGAAGAAACGCTGCGCAACAGCTCGCTCAAAGACGAACTGACCGGACTCTTCAATCGTCGCGGTCTGCTGAAACAAGCCGCGCCTTATTTCGACTTCGCGCGCCGCCAGAAAGAAAAGCTGTTGCTGCTCTTCATCGACCTCGACGGCATGAAGAAGATCAACGACGAGTTTGGCCACAACGAAGGCGACAACGCGCTGATCCAAACCGCGCAGATTCTCAACAGCAGTTTCCGCAGCTCCGACATCATCGCGCGTCTCGGCGGCGACGAATTCATCGTGCTCGTCACCGATCTCAATGCCAACAAAGAAGAGGCGATCACGCGCCTGAATGAAAATCTCAAGGCTTTCAACAACAGCGAGACTCGCGCGCACAAACTCGCTTTCAGTATCGGCGTCGCCACGCTCGAGCCCGAACGCATGACCTGCTTCGAAGAACTACTCGAACAGGCCGACCAGGCGATGTACGAACAAAAACGCATGAAGCGCCGTCGCGCCACAGAGCGCATTCAAAACAAGCAACACGGCACGACCGCCGAATCGCAATCGCCTTTCGCCGCGAATTCGATTCCCTTTGCGCTCTCGACCGGCACGATCGCGCATGGACCAAGCCAGGGCACGTTCGACAACGCCGCGATCGGCATGGCCGTCGTTTCCGTCGACGGCAGTTGGCTCCAGGTCAACGAAGCGCTTTGCAAACTGCTCGGTTACTCCGAACAGGAACTGCGCGCCACCAGTTTTCAACGCCTGACTCACCCGGACGATCTGCGCCCGGTAATGTCGCAGATTCAGCGCGTGCTCGAGGGCTACATTCAGAGTCACGAGCAGGAGAAGCGTTACATTCACGAGCACGGCCACAACGTTTGGGTGCAGTGGCACGTGTCGCTGTTGAAAGAGTCGGAGAGCGGAACGAAGCGTCTGTTCTTCCAGGTGCAGGACATCACCGACCGCAAACTCGCGGAAGAAAAACTCACGCAGGACACGCTTACTGGACTGCCGAATCGCGCTCGCTTCTACGACCTTTTGAAGCTACGTGTCGCGC
The DNA here is from genome assembly GCA_036503085.1 of Pyrinomonadaceae bacterium. Classification (GTDB taxonomy): domain Bacteria; phylum Acidobacteriota; class Blastocatellia; order Pyrinomonadales; family Pyrinomonadaceae; genus PSRF01. Next base: position 2,248 of record DASXXL010000736.1, read on the forward strand.
GCAAACCATCGCACAAAGAAGCGCAGTGCGCCGTGTTGATGCTCGACGTCGATCGCTTCAAGCTCGTCAACGATAGTCTCGGCAGCGCGAGCGCCGATCAGTTGTTGATTCAGATCGCGCACCGCGTGAAGACGTGCATGCGCCAGAACGACGTGCTTGCGCGCGTCGGCGGCGATGAGTTTGCCGTGCTGCTCGACGACGGGTCGGGTGAAGACGAAGCGTCGTCAGTGGCGACGCGCATTCAGCAGGCGCTTTCGATCTCGTTCAACCTGTTGGGCCAGGAAGTCTATACGACTTAGAGCATCGGCATCGCCCTCGGCTCGCATTACGCCGATGACGTTTCCGACATGCTGCGCGACGCCGAGACCGCGATGCATCGCGCGAAGGCGCGCGGCAAAGCGCGTTACGAAGTGTTTGGCCGCGACATGCACGGCGAGTTGATGAGCCGTTTGAAAATGGAAACGGATCTGCGCCGCGCGTGCGAGCGTGACGAGCTCTTCGTCGACTATCAGCCGATCGTGTCGCTCGGAAATCGCACGCTGATCGGCTTCGAAGCGCTCGTGCGTTGGCGTCATCCGGAGTTTGGGCTCGTACCGCCGAAGGAATTCATTCCGGTTGCGGAAGAGACGGGATTGATTCTGCCGATCGGACAAACGGTGCTGCGTTCAGCGTGTCGTCAGGCGCGCGAGTGGCAGGAGACTTATCCGTCGCAGCCGCCATTGTTCGTGAGCGTCAACTTGTCGGTGAAGCAATTCAACGAGCCGGGTCTGGTGGAGAACATCTCGCACTTGTTGGAGGAGTCGCAGTTGCCGCCGCGTTGTTTGAAACTGGAGATTACGGAATCGGTGTTCAGCGACAACATCGAAGCGGCGGTGAAGCTGCTGACGCAGTTGCGCAATCTTGGAGTGCAGTTGAGCATTGACGACTTCGGCACGGGCTATTCGAGTTTGAGTTATTTACAGCGCTTCCCGATCGACACGTTGAAAAT
>DASXXL010000737.1:0-1638 GCA_036503085.1 Pyrinomonadaceae bacterium
CTGTCGTTCCTTTGCTTGCGAAGTAGAGTCCTTTCTTATACGGCTCAGTGGTGGGCTTCGCGCTCGAAGAGTTGACGGTACGACTCAGCGCGAAGTAACCCGCTATTCCTGAGACGATCAGCACAACGCCAGTTAGCCAGAGTAAGCGCGACCGCGAGACACGAGCTCTCGATTCTTCTGCTGAGTTCGTTCGTGGGACTTCCGTCGCCAGGGTCCGTATTTCGCCGGCAAAGCGATAGCCGCGCCGCGCAACGGTTTCGATGTAGTCCTTTCCATCCGGCGCTTTGCCGAGCGTCTTGCGCAGCAAATAAATGTTCTGCGTGAGATTTCCTTCCTCGACTATACGATCCGGCCAGATGGTTTTGAGCAGCTCGTCTTTATTCAGCACCGCGCCCTTGCTTCTTACCAGCGCGATCAAAGTCTCGACAGTCTTCGGCGTCAGCGACAACGCCTGTCTGTCATGAAAGAGCAGGCGGTTCGCGACGTCGATGCGGAAGTCGCCAAACTCGTAAAACTGTTCGCCGGACGTGCTCATAGCCAGTTCTGAGAAACAATTGAGAGAGAATTGAGCGCCCTTTGAGGAATTGAGCGTCGCCTTCAAATTAATCTCTCTCGCCCGCCGATTTCAAGTTCCGAGGTTTGTCATGAAAAAGTTTGCTTCGCCGTTAGCTTCGATAACTTGCGTCGTTCTCATTCTAATCTCATTTCCGCGAGCGCCGCTTGGTTGTACGACCTTCTGCCTTGTCGGCAAGGGTGAAGTGCTGTTCGGGCGCAACTACGACTGGATCATTGGCGACGGGCTCGTGATGGTTAATAAGCGCGGCGTGATGAAGACGGCGACAATCGTCGAGTCAGACAACGTCGCGAAATGGGTATCGAAGTATGGCAGCGTCACCTTCAACCAGTATGGCCGCGAGAACCCGGCCGGCGGCATGAACGAGGCGGGCCTCGTGGTCGAACAACTCTGGCTCGACGAAACGGAATATCCAAAAGCAGACGCGCGGCCCGCACTCGGAACACAGGAATGGGTGCAGTATCTGCTCGACACGTCAGCCACGACGAGCGAAGCGATCAAGAACGGCGCAGCGGTCCGCATTGAATCCGAAGTCAAGGTGCATTACCTGATCAGCGACAAGGCGGGAAACGCCGCGACGCTGGAGTTTATTAAGGGCCGACTGGTCGTTCATACCGGAGCGAATCTGCCGATACCGGCGCTCACGAACAACACCTACGACGACTCGCGAAGTTTCGCCTCGCACGCGGATGTGGCGAAGACCACCACGAACGATTCTTTCGACCGTTTTGTGAGAGCGACGAAGAAGACCGAGGAGTTTGCCAGACGTCCGTTATCCGGATATGCGGCGATCAAGTACGCCTTCGAAGTCTTGAGCGACGCGGCGCAAAAGAACCCGACGAAGGATCCGTCGCAGTGGACGGCTGTTTACGATCAGAAGCGCGGCCGAATCCACTTCCGCACCTTAGCAAGCCCGCAGATCAAATGGGTGGATGTAAAAGCCTTCGATTACGCGTGCGGCACGACGGTAAAGATATTCGACGTCAACTCCGCTGAAACCGGTGACGTAACCCCAAAGTTCACTGACTACACTCGCAAAGCCAACCGCGATCTAATCGAACGCT
>DASXXL010000738.1:0-4820 GCA_036503085.1 Pyrinomonadaceae bacterium
TGATTTTTTTAGCGAGAATCGGGTAACGGCTGCGACGCTGGACCAGTTCTTCCGCGGCGCGTCGTAAGGTGACGACGTCTTCAGTCCAACGCTCGTCGCTGTTCATTCGATATTGATAAACTCACTCGACGACGCACCAGCGGCTATCGCCAGCGGCGCCGCCGGCTCCACAAACACAGATTCAGAATCAAATGCGTCGTCCGTCTTATCCGTTTTATCCGCGGCCAAAAACTGAAACTTCTTCAACACCAGACGGCTCACAGAGAGCCCGATAGTATTATCGAGGACGCAGAGTTGTTCGGCGACGACGCGCTGCGAAACGCGCTCGAGCGCGCCGGCCAATTCGCGACCTGCCGTCGCTGCATCGTCAGCCACGATCATCTCGAAATCCTGTCCGCCACTGACGCGCCGGCGCGAGTGGTTCTGCAATAACACGCCCGCTTCGCGATGAATTCGTCCGGTCGCGACGAGCACGAGATGCGACGCTTCGGTTTCGATTTCGAGATCGATGGCCCAACGCGCAAACGCCGGCGTTAGATCGCCGTCGCGCGTCACGATCAGAAACGACTCGCCGCAGATGTTCGCCATCATCTGGCCGTAGCCAGTGCCTTCCGATGGTCCAACCGCGATTTCCCTTTCCGGCACGCCCATCTCCCGCAGCAGGAAATGAATTCGACTCACGAGCCACGAACCGTCCTCTAATAATGACGACGCCAACTGCGTCGGCGCGATCACTTCCTCGACGTTCTCATCAGCCACCGGCGCGCCACATTCGCTACACGTCGCATCGCTGACAGTCACGACCGCGAGCGCGTGCGGGTTCGGCAGGCGAAACAGCGCGTGACCAGTCTTACGACAACTGATCTGCACTTCGCGTTCGACGAGGCCGACATCTTCGAGACGTTGAATCGGCAACTCGGCTGATTGCGTGTTGCCGGTCAGAAGTTTGGCGGCATAGCCCTCTTCGTGTGCGTTGCGCGCGGTGCGGAGAAAGACGCGCGCGCGTTCGTCTTCGAGTTTCGACGCGGCGAGAATACGCTTGCTCATCGTCTCTTTGCGCAAACTCGTGTAGAGCGAGTCGGCGTCCTGACGTTCGACGAACGTGCGAAAGCCCTGCGGCATTGCGGCCGCGCTTGATCGCCATTGCGGAAAATCGTGACGGTCTTGCGCGAGCAGATTGCGCACCTGTTCGCAGAAGGAGTCGAGTTTGCGAAACGGTTCGGCGGTGCGCGGTTCGAAGACGATGCCGGCGCGTAGCTGATCGCCCGCAGTCTTATCGCGATCGAAGACGAGAAACAAAATGTAGTCAGGGAACGAGAAGAGCTCACCGCGCACGAAAGGCTCGTCGATGGTCGATTCGTTGTAGGAAGCGAGCGCCGATTCCAACTCTGCGACGCGATCGGCGCCGAGGAGCGCGCCTTCGAAGAAGCGCAAACGCGTGGTACGAATCAGTGGCGCGAAGCCATGCTGCTGGAGTTCGTGCAATAGGTTCGTGCGCGCCTCGACATCGACTTGATGATTCAGAGTTTTCGTTTCGAGAAATAGCATCCGGGTATACCTTTCGCTCGATATTCACTGCTGCGGACTGACGCTGATCGTGACGGTTTGGCCGCCGTTCGTGGTGGGCGCGAAGCGACGTTGGCGCGCGATACGCAGCGCGAGCGCTTCATAGTTGTCCATGCCGGGTTTGCGATTGGCGATCGAAGCGTTGACGACGCGGCCGTTTTCGATCTGCATCACGACTTTGATCGATTGCTGCTTTTGATCTGTGTGATCTGTGTTATCCGTGTTACTGGGTTTTCGGGGCTTGGGTCTTGGAGAGTTCACTAGCGGACGGCCAGGAGACACAGATGACACAGATAAAGACGGATTTGGTTGTGGAGTTGGTGCTGGTGCTTGGGCGACCGGCGGAGGACTTGCGCTGAAACCAGCGGTTACGACGATGAACGTCGAGAGGCCGATGCCAACCAGGACGGCGGCGGCCATGAATAAAAGCGGACGCTGACGAAGTCGTGACAGCGGCGGCGCGGGTGAAAGTGCCAGTGGTTCTGCGCGACGTTCGAAGGCTAGTTGTGTTGCCGCTGTCGTTTCGATCTGTAGCGCGGTTTCATCCCAACAACCAAACAACTCCGAAACAGCTCGTTGCAGCGACGGTTCGATTGAGCGGCGTGTCGCGGGAATCAATGGATTGAAGTTGAACGCCGCGTCGGGTTGGGCCAGCGCGACGCAGATCGCTTGCAGTCCGCTGAGCTCGTTCAGGCGCGCGTCGATCAATTCGCCTTCCTGAAAGAAGAACATCGCCGGGCCTTTTGGGTATTCGATCAAAAGGCGTCCGGTCTTCTTTTGATGGCGCAGGATGCCGACCAGATCCGAAAGGGGATATTGGTTGAGGTGTCCGGTCAAAACTACAAAACGATTGGGCTGCATTACTACTCCTACTTCTTTGGGGCTTCTCTTGGATCTCGACTACGGGCAGCCTCGAACCAGGCGGCACGAGTAGTCGTGCTCGGGAAATGTCTGGGCCACTTTTTTCGCGAGTGCCTTGTCGAGTCGTTCGAGGATGCGGTACTCGTCCATCAGTTTGTTAGTTTCGCCGAGTTCGCCGTATGCGAGGCTCAGGCCGTAGTGGGCCTTCGCCATCGAAGGGCTCAGGGTCGTGGCTTTCTTGAACGCATCGGCGGCTTCTTTGTGGCGGCCGGAACGGAAACAGGCAACGCCAAGACCGTATTGTGACTCGGCCTGGTCGGGGTTGAGTTTGACTGACTGTTTGAAAGCTTTGATAGCCTCGCTATTCTTGTCGGCTTTCAGGTACGCGTGGCCCAGGTTGAGAAATACTTCGGCGGAGTTGGGTTCGAGTTTGATCGACTCGAGGTAAGCGTCGATCGCGCCTTTTATATCGCCCGCTTCAAAGCGGTTGCGGCCGGTGGCGTAGAGATCCATTGCCGGGTTAGTACTCGCAGGAGCAGGTGCTGCCGCTGCAGTGACTACTGAAGCCGGAGCCGGAGCTTCCTTTTTTGCGAGAACGAGCGGAGGGGGATTTTCAGAGAGTTCAGGCGCAACGGGCGCACCTTCCGCGTAATCAATTTTTAAAATCCCTGTTCCTTCGACCTCCCGCGACAAGGGCTGGGGAATTAATGGTGCTGTCGCTGGCACTTCCTCAACGACCTTCGCCACGCTGTCGTCGAAGTAATAAGTCACCGTCCGATGCGTGACTTCCACCGGTTCGCGTTTCAACGCCCCGTTCTCAAACACCACCAGGCTCGTGACCATCTTGGTCCAGTTGCCGAACTTATCGAACTCATACGAGTACGCCTCACGGTTTATGATCGCGCCGCGCTCATCGCGCAACGTCATCTCCGTGATGTTTCCACGGTCGTCGTATTTGTATTCTTCTTTGCCTACAAGCGAACCCGGAATCGGATAGGAAGTGTTCTCGATGCGGTTTCCCTTGATCCCGTAGGTGGTGATTTCAACGAGTTGAGGCGGTCCTTCGACCTCGCGTCCGTCCTTGATCTCGATCTTGGCAGTCTCCGTCTTTACTCGCCGGACGGAACCGACGAGTCCATCTTGCTCTTTCGTGCTGTCGAGAACGGATATAGCAGGTCGCGCCGAAGCGGTGACACTGTTTTGCGCCTGAACCGGCGCGATGAAAGTCAATACGGGCCCCAGTAAAAGAACGGCAGGCACAATTCGGCCTTTAAAGCAGTTCATTCGACTTCCTCCAGTTTCAAATAGCGAACGCTGGACAAGGTAGTCAGGGGGGCCCACTATCTTGTACAAACTGCCGCGCAGAATACAATAAGTTGGTAAGAAATGCTACGGGTTTGTTGAGTGGCGGGAAGCAGGAGGCGAGAGCAAGGTAGGTCCTATAGTGCGATAGGACCTATTGCTCGTCGCTGAACTTGTAACCGATGCCCCAAACGGTCAGGACCATTTGCGGGTTCTCGGGGTTCTCTTCGATCTTCGCCCGCAGCCGATTGATATGTGAATCGATCGTGCGGTCATAGCCTTCGTAGGAGTAGTCCCAGATCTTTTCCAACAGGTACTTGCGCGGAAACACGCGACCCGGGTTGGAAGCGAAGAGACGCAGCAGATCAAATTCTTTCGGCGTCAGTTCCACTTGCCGGTCGCCAATCGTGACTTCGCGCTTGGCGGAGTCGATCCGCAAACGGCCGCGAACGATTGGCGCTTCATCGCGAATGCCGTCGCTGGTCGGGCCGTTGCGCGTGCGGCGCAAGACCGACTTGATGCGTGCTTCGAGCTCGCGCAGGCTGAAAGGCTTAGTGATGTAGTCATCCGCGCCCATCTCCAGCCCAAGGACTTTGTCTACGACGTCGTCCTTCGCGGTGAGCATGAGTATTGGTAAGTAGCCGACCTTTTCCCGGAGCTCCTTGCAAACTGCCAGGCCGTCCATCTTCGGCAGCATTAGATCAAGGACTACGGCGTCCGGTGGATCGTCCAGCGCTGCTTTTACGCCATTGAGACCATCTTCGACGGTCCGCACGTTGTAGCCAGCGCGCGAGAAATACTCACTGATCGCAGTCGAGATGTTTTCGTCGTCTTCAACGACAAGCAGCGATACTTTGCGTTCGCCTGAATCGGGCACGGGAAAGTTTTCTTTAGCGAGTTTCTGTCTGTCAGTAGCTGTAGCCATTAGAGTAGTTCATCGATCTGAACTGACAAGCAGGAGGCTTCGTGGGTAAGCACCACGGGGTCGTTGGCGCAACTCGGTTCGGGGGGATAGTACAGGAGAATTGCCCGGGTGTTCAAGCCCAAACTTCCCGCACTCAGGCGACAGTGACCATCCCCAGTCTGTTTCT
>DASXXL010000739.1:0-2370 GCA_036503085.1 Pyrinomonadaceae bacterium
GATCACAAGCGACTCGCATTTCACGTCGAGAACACGCCGCTCGCCGTGATCGAGTGGAACAATGAGTTCAAAGTGCTGCGCTGGTCGCCCGCAGCACAACGGCTTTTTGGTTGGCAATCAGACGAAGTTCTTGGGCGGCACTTTAGTGAATGGCAATTCGTTGTCTCCGAAGATCTCGATGCCGTCAACCAGGTTGGCCAACGGCAGAACGACGGCTACGAGCGGCACGGCATCTCTCGTAACCGCAACTACACCAAGCTCGGCAACATTCTGCATTGCGAGTGGTACAACTCCGCGCTCTACAACGAAGCAGGCAAACTGATCTCGGTGCTGTCGCTGGTGCTCGACGTGACCGTGGCCAGGCGCATCGAGGAGGCGCTGCGCAAGTCGGAAGCGCAGTATCGCTTGTTGTTCGAGTCCAACCCGCAGCCGATGTGGGTTTACGACGTGGCCACGCTCCGTTTTCTGGCCGTGAACGATGCAGCGATTTCCCATTACGGCTATTCGCGCGCTGAGTTTCTGGACATGACCATTGCCGACATCCGTCCGCGCGAAGACGTGCAGCTACTCTCGAATTACATCGCGTCGGCAACTGCAGAAGTGGACCACGCCGGCGAATGGCGTCACCGCAAAAAGGACGGCACGACGATTACCGTCGATATCACCGCGACTCGTCTCAACTTCGCGGGCCGGCGCGCCGAGTTCGTCCTGGCCCAGGACATCACCGAACGCAAACGCGCGGAAACCGCGTTGCGCATCAGTGAAGATCGTTACCGCGACCTCGTCGACAACAGTCACGAACTGATCTGCACTCACGATCTCGAGGGCAACGTTCTTTCGGTCAATCCGTGGGCGGCGCGCGTGCTCGGCTATCCGCGCGAGCGGCTCGTCGGGATGAACATTCGCGACGGCTTGCTGCCCGAGTATCGCGCGCAGTTTGATGAATACTTACGCACGATGAAGAACGAAGGCTCCGCGCGCGGTGTGATGAAAGTGCGCACGGCGAGCGGTGAGACACGACTATGGGAGTATTACAACACACTGCGCACTGAAGGCGTCGCGACGCCGATCGTTCGCGGCATGGCCCACGCCGTGACCGAGCGACGCGAGGCGTTGAAACGCGAGAAGGAAGCACGTCTCGAAGCTGAAGCGGCGAACCGCGTCAAGGATGAGTTTCTGTCAACGCTGTCGCACGAGCTGCGTGCGCCGCTCACGGCGATCGTCGGCTGGTCCGATCTTTTGCTGCACGACGAAGTAGCGCCGCACAAACGCCGGGAAGCAATCGAAACGATCGCCCGCAACGCCAACTCGCAGGGACAACTCATCAACGACTTGCTCGAAGTCTCACGCATTATCACCGGCAAGTTGCGGCTGGAGTTTGCCGAATGCGAACTCGAATCAGTGATTCAAGCGGCGGTCGAAGCCGTGCGGCCCACGGCAGAAGCGAAAGGCGTCAAGTTACAGATCCTGCTCGAGCCGGACAGTGGTTCGGTCTTCGGCGATCGCGAACGTCTGCAACAGATCGTCTGGAACCTCTTGTCGAACGGCGTCAAGTTCACGCGTCACGGCGGGCTGGTCCAGGTCAAGCTGCAACGCACTGAAGCGCAGGTTGAGATCGTTGTTACAGACACCGGCGTCGGCATCAATCGCGAGTTTCTGCCGCACGTCTTCGAGCGTTTTCGCCAGGCGGATGGCTCGACGACGAGAAACTACGGCGGACTCGGACTCGGCCTCGCGATCGTGCGCCACCTTGTCGAGCTGCACGGTGGCACGGTGGCGGCGGACAGCGCTGGTGAGAATTCCGGCGCGACGTTCACCGTTTGTTTTCCGGCGATGGTTGAAACAGGTCAGGAGTTCGTAGTGCCGGAGCTGATGAAAGGTCCGGCTGCTGTCGTGGAGTCGCGCGATCGGAAGCAAGCTCTGCGCGGGTTGCGCGTGCTCGTCGTTGATGATGAGTTTGACGCGCGCATGTTGGTTTCGACGATGCTCGAAGGCTCGGGCGCGCAAGTGCTCGCAGTCGCGTCGACCGCCGAAGCGCTCGACTCGATGGAGACCTGGAAACCGGACGTGCTCATCGCCGACATCGGGATGCCCATCGAGGATGGTTACAGCTTGATCCGGAAAGTGCGGGCGCTGCCGCACGAGCGCGGCGGGCGAACGCCCGCGCTCGCGTTAACAGCTTACGCGCGCGATGACGATCCCAAACGAGCGTTGTCCGAAGGCTACCAGGTGCACCTCGCGAAGCCCGTCGATCGCGTCGAGCTCGCGTCGGCGATCGCCGGTTTGCGCCGAGCGTAAACAGCTTGCCCTTTTTAACTCATTCCTCTGTGCAACCTCTGTGTCCTCTGTGTCTCTGTGGTAGGTTTTTGC
>DASXXL010000740.1:0-3500 GCA_036503085.1 Pyrinomonadaceae bacterium
TGAATTTCGCGTGCGTGGTCCAGGTGGCCCGAACGACGAGTTCATTGAGATCTATAACAACAGTGGCGCGGACCACACCGTTTCTGATTCAGGCGCGGGCACGGGTTACGCCGTCGCCGCTTCGGATGGCGTGGCTCGCTGCATCATTCCCAACGGCACCGTGATTCCGAGTCACGGCCATTACCTCTGTACCAACTCAGGCGCTTACTCGTTATCTGGTTACGCGACGGGTGACGCGACCTACAGCACCGACATTCCCGACAATGCCGGCATCGCGCTCTTCAACACTTCGGTGGCCGCAAACTTCACGTTGGCCAACCGGCTCGATGCCGCCGGGTCGACCACCGAAGCCAACACTCTCTATAAAGAGGGCGTTGGTTATCCGGCGCTCACTCCTTTCTCGATCGATTATGCGTTTGTTCGTGACGAGTGTGGCAAGCTGGGTTCGATCACAAGTTTCGGCGTGTGTCCGTCAGGCGGCGCGCATATCGACACCAACAACAACGCCACGGACTTCTACTATGTGGACACTAACGTCATTAGTGCGGGCGCCGGTCAGCGACTCGGCGCGCCTGGTCCACAAAACCTGGCCTCGCCGATCCAGCGCACCGCGCAGTTCCCGTTCTTGATGTTGGATTCGACCGCATCGCCGTCGCTCGCGCCAAATCGCGTTCGTGATTTCACGAGCGATTCGGTAAACAACTCGACCTTCGGCACCATCGAGTTTCGCCGCCGTGTGGTCAACAACACCGGCGCGGCAGTCACCAGGTTGCGCTACCGGATTATCGATCTCAGTACCTTCCCGGCGCCGGCGGGAATCGCGGACCTGCGTGCACGCACGTCGTCGCTGGTGGTGGTTTCGGGAATCAATGACGCGGCAACGTGTCTGTCTTCGAATGGCGTCGCGACGACACCTTGTACCGTCAACGTGCAGGGAACTACGTTGGAGCAACCACCAACACAAGGCAACGGTGGCGCGTTCAACTCCACGTTGTCGTCCGGCACAATCACGTTGGGAACACCGCTGGCCGACGGTGTTGCCATCAACATCAGGATGCTCTTCGGCATTGAACAAACCGGCAACTTCAAATTCTATGTAAATATCGAAGCGTTGCAGTAGCAGTCGATTGAAGGAAGGGAAGAGGAGCCGTCGGGAGTTTTCCGGCGGCTTCTTCATTTGCCTTGTTGTGGTGGTGTGACGAACCACATCACTCAAAGGTAAGATTCCCGCAATTCATTTTGTTCGCTTCGAGGAGAACACTATGCCCCAAGCTCGCGGTTTACGCTCTCGCCTTGTATTGCTGATCAATTTGGTTTTCGTGTTATTGCTGGCGGTCAGTGACATCAACGCCCAGGATCTCGCGCCGGAACTGCGCGACCAAATCGATAAGGTGGCTACTGATGCACTCGCAAAGTCAGGTGTGCCCAGCGCTTCGATCGCGGTGGTGAGAGACGGAAAAATCGTCTACTTGAAAGCCTACGGATCGGCGCGACTCGAACCACAGACACCGGCGACTCCCGCCATGCGCTACAGCATCGGCTCGATCAGCAAACAGTTCACGGCGGCGGCGATGTTGCTCTTGCAGGAGCAGGGGAAACTCTCGCTCGACGACAAGGTCGCGAAGTTTATTCCCGATCTGACGCGCGCGAATGAAGTGACGATCAGACAGTTGTTGTCGCACACGTCGGGCTATCAGGACTACTGGCCGCAGGACTACGTGATGCCGATGATGCTGCAGCCGGTTACGTCCGCGAAGATCCTCGATATGTGGGCGCGTAAGCCGCTGGATTTTGATCCGGGAGCAAAGTGGCAGTACAGCAACACGAATTACGTCATCGCCGGTGTGATCATTGAAAAGGTCAGCGGCGAACCCTTGCTGCAATTCCTGAAGGAAAAGATATTCTCGCCGCTTGGCATGGCCAGTGTGGCAAATACCGATGAAAAGAAACTAGGCGACACGGATCCGACGGGTTACATGCGCTATGCGCTTGGACCATTGCGCGTGGCGCCGAAAGAAGGAGCAGGCTGGCTCTTCGCGGCCGGCGAGTTGGCGATGACGGCTGAAGATCTCGCGAAGTGGAACATCTCGATCATGGACCAGAAACTGCTGCGACCGGCTTCATATCGTGAGCTGGAACGTGAGGTTCAAACCAACAACGGTCTCGGAACTCGTTACGGACTCGGCGTCACTCTCGCCACAGAAGCCGGACATCGCGCGGTCTCGCACGGTGGGGAAGTCTCGGGCTTTGTTTCGGAAAGCATCGTGTTTCCGGATGAACGCGTTTCGGTGGTGGCGCTGACGAATCAGGATGCCTCTTCCGCGGCAGACGACATTGCGCACGGCATTGTGCCGTTGCTGTTCCAACAGAACGATCCGGCGACACCCGCAAAACTCGAGCAGGCAAAGAAGATTTTCGAAGGACTACAGCACGGTACGATCGATCGTGCGCTGTTCAGCGACAACGCGAACGCCTACTTCAGCGAGCAGGCGTTGCAGGACTTCGCAACGGGCCTTGGGCCGTTGGGTACACCTAGACAGTTCGTCCAGGTCCGACAAGGATTGCGCGGCGGCATGACCTTGCGCGTGTACTTAGTGCGTTTCGACAAGCAGACCTTGCGCGCGTGGACCTACGAACTACCGAACGGCAAACTGGAGCAATACCAGATCGCCGTGCAGGACTAGCGCCGAACAGGACCACGGCGCGCGTTTTAGATTAACCAAACTTTGCCCGACAGTTGGTTGCGCACTGATTTCTCTGTGCCTCTGTGTCTCTGTAGTTGATCTTGCTAAGAAATCATTAACCACAGAGGCACAGAGACACAGAGAAGAGTGTGTAATCTGTGGAACCCAGGATGACGCCATTGAAGCCTCTCTTTCTGCTTGCCGACAGCCAGCTTCTTTTTTGGCGCGAGGACAGACAACTTCTTATTGAGCGAGTAGTGAAGGCGAGTGCGCGAGAGCGGTTGAAAGCCGCCTATATCGGCGCGTCCAATGGCGACCATGCGGATTTCTACGCGATCTTCGTAGCTGCTATGGAAGGAGCGGGTGTCTTCGACTGCCGAATGATCCGTTCCGCCGTCTCTGCTGCAGACCTGGCCTTTCTCAACGACGCTGATCTGATCTTGTTGGCGGGTGGTGATGTTGAAGTCGGATGGCGGACCTTCCTTGCTAACGGATTAGATAAGCACATTGTCAGGAGGTACTTTGAGGGAGCGTGTTTGCTGGGTGTTTCGGCCGGAGCCGTTCAACTGGGCTTGGGCGGTCTTGCCTCTGACGGCTCACTGATCGAAACCTTTAAACTGGCGCCTTTCATTATCGGCGCCCATGAGGAAGCCGATAACTGGAAAACGACGATAGAGCTCTTGCGCCTGTCGGCGACCGATACGAGGGCAATCGGTCTACCGACAGGCGGTGGCGCTATTTACTACCCGGATCAAACAATTGAACCCTTACGTCATCCCTTAGTAGAACTCTCGCTGACTGGAAGTAAAGTCCAGC
>DASXXL010000741.1:0-6062 GCA_036503085.1 Pyrinomonadaceae bacterium
ATCACCCAGTTGTCGCCGACTTTGATCGGCGCCTTGGCCATTTCGCCCTCTTTGAGACTGTAAATTAGATCGTCGAGCGCAGGACTCTTGCCTGCTTTGCCGAGCGACGAGTTCAGCTTGAAACCTTCTTCAAGCCCGGAGTCGAAACCTTCTTTTTCACCGGCTGCTTTGATCGCGTCGGGACTATTCACGCTCGCCAGCAGGTCTTTCGCTTTCTGTTCGAGCTGGTCTTTCGCGCGCTGTTGCTTCATCGCGTCCGCGATCTTCGACTTCACTTCATCGAAGTCCGGAATGCGCGGCTCTTTCTTGTCGACCAGCATCGGAATCGCAAAACCACTCTTAATGCCGATCGGTTCGCCAACGTCGTTGGTGTTGTTGAGCGACGCAATCCCTTGCTCAAACTGCTGGTTAACGCCGACGTTCGGCACGTCGTCGCCGGGTTTGATGTAAGGCGTTTCGCGCACCATGTCGGCGGGTGTCATGTTGGCTTGCGCTGCAAACTCCTGGGCCACTTTCTGCGGATCCTTCGTCTCCTGCAAACGGGCCTGGGCCTTCTTCGCGATCTCGAAAGCCGCGTTATAGCCACGCTCGTTACGCAGAGAAACGAGCAACTCGGCCTTCGCCTGGTCAAACGTTTTCGGCACCGATTCGCCGCGACGCAGGATGTAGAAGTTGCCGCCATAGCGAATCGGAACGTCGGTAACTTGTCCGACTTCCATCGTCGCCGTGCGGCTGTAGAGACCATGCGGCTTGTTTGGATCGTCTTTGTATGGCGCGGCGAGGAAGCCGCCTTTTTGCGCGGTCGCGGGATCTTCCGAGTTTCCTTTCGCGGCTTCCGCAAACGCCTGTTCGGACACGGTGGCGCCGTTAGCGGTGAGCTTCGCGATCAAGTCCTTCGCCTTCTGCTCGACCTGCGCATCGAGATCCTTGCGCGCCACCTTCAACACGATCTGCTGAATCTTCCAGCCTGCTTCTTTGTATTTCGGATCTGTCTGGTCGTAACGCGCTTTCAGATCTACGTCGGAGATCGGCAGCTTCGAACCGGCTTTGGTAGTGTCGATAAAGAGATACTTAATTTTCTTCTGCGGCTCGAGATAGCGATAGTCAGTCTTGTGACTCTCGTAAAAACTGCGCAGCTCTTCGTCGCTCGGTTGGATCTTCGCGGCGAGCTTGTCGGCGTTGACGGAAACGTAACTAACATCGAACGTCGTGTTCTTGCGCTTGAACTCTTCGCGCACTTCATCGTCGGAAACGTTCACACTCGCCGTGACGAACGCGCGCAACTTATCCTGTGCGATCGCGTCGCGCATCTCGTTTTCGAAAGTCTCGATGTCGCCGTAACGCGCCGTGATCGACTCCTTGTAACGATCGAAGCCGACAAAATTACCGGACGCATCGGAGAACTGTTTCAGTAGTTTCTCCTTGAGCTCAGCCTCGCTGGCGCCGAAACCGAGCCGCTCCGCCTCCTGCACGAGCACCTGTTGATTGATCAGCACGTCGAGAATGCGGCGGTTGCCGCCGAGGGCGGCGAGGTTCATCCGCCCGCCGTACATCTGGTTCATGTTGTCGCGCATACGAGCGAGCTCGGCGACGGTGATGTTGTGAGAACCAACCTTGGCCACGACTTCGGTGCTCTTCGCGGGGTCGACGGTCGTGACGCTGCGGCCGGGGGCGTAGAAGAAGATCAAGCTGACGGCCATCAGGACCGCAAAGCCGAGAATGATGATGTTACGCGTGCGTTCGAGACGTCCTAGTTGTTTGAGCATTAATGATTACCTTTCGAGGGCGAACCGCGGATTGTAAGGGACGCGAAGGACAACTGACAACCGACAACGTAGTGCTCTGATTAGTGGGAGCGCAGGCGTCTCGCCTGCAAGGCTGCGATTAGCGTGTTCTCCCGTACGTTGCAGGCGAGACGCCTGCGGTCCCAGGTTACCCGGGTTATAAGGCACTACTCCGACAAACCCTTGTTTGCTCGGATGAATTGCAGATGCTATTTTACTGCCCTGCATGGATGCATTTGGCAGCTCAACGTGGCTGTGGCTGGGATTCAGTGTCTTCATTGTCACGATGTTGAGCCTGGACCTCGGCCTATTCAATCGGAACGCTCACACCATCCGGTACAAAGAGGCGTGGATTTGGAGCGGCGTTTGGGTGACGCTCGCGCTCATTTTCTGCGCGCTCGTTTTTCACTACCAGGGCCATGTTCGCGGACTGGAATTTCTGACCGGCTACCTCATCGAGTTATCGCTTTCGGTCGATAACTTGTTCGTGTTTCTGCTGATCTTCTCTTAGTTCAAGGTACCGGCGAAATTTCAGCATCGGGTGCTGTTTTGGGGCGTGATGGGCGCGCTGGTAATGCGTTTGACGATGATCTTCGTCGGTGCGGCGCTGATCAATCGCTTTCAGTGGATCATTTATATCTTCGGCGGTTTTCTCGTTTACACCGGCATCAAGATGTTTCGGCACGAAGAGGTTGATATTCAACCGGACCAGAACATCGCCGTGCGCATCGTGACAAAGTTTCTTCCGATCACGCGCCACTATGAGGACGAGAAGTTTTTCACCAAAATCAACGGTAAACGAACGGGCACGTTGTTGCTGCTGGTGCTGGTCGTCGTCGAAATAACCGACTTGGTCTTCGCGGTCGATTCGATTCCCGCGATCTTCGCGATCACGACGAACACGTTCATCGTCTACACGTCGAACGTGTTTGCGATTCTCGGTCTGCGCTCGATGTACTTCCTGCTGGCGGGCGTGGTCGAGAAGTTTCGTTTTCTCCGCACCGGCCTGGCGATCGTGCTCACGTTTATCGGGATAAAAATGCTGGTCGTGGCGCTTGGTTACCACATCCCGATCTGGTTTTCGCTGGCGTTCGTAGCGCTCGTCTTGCTCGGTTCCGTGGCCGCTTCGTTATTGATTCCGGGCAGGCCCGACACAACCATGAAAGTCGACCTGCCGCCCGACTACAACCTCGACATCGGCGAAGAATTCCCCGAACCTGCAAAACAGGCCGAAAAACAAGAAGAACCGCCTCAGATTAAACGTGCTTGAACACTCCCGCTCCCGTATGTTAAATTCCTGAACTGGTAGTGTTGCTGCCAGGATAGGGCGGTCAAAACCCCGCCGGACCGTTTGGACCCACACCTTAACCCCTCCGGGATTAGAAAATGTCGGCGAATAAGACCAGTCATTTTGCATTTGATTGGTGGATTATTCAGAAGCGCTTCGTCTATCTGGTAATCGCCATTCTTGTCCTCTGCGGCGTCGCCGCGGGCGCGGCAATTTACGTCTGGAAGTACGGCAATCCCTTCAAAAATGTCGCGCAACTGAACTCTCCGGCCGGCGCGCGCTTCATTTCTTTTGAAGGCGACGTGCGCGTCGTACGCGCCGCCACGCGCGAGACGATTCCCGCCAACGCCGACACGCAGCTCTATCCCGGCGATACGGTCCAGACCCAAGCCAGCGGCCGCGCGCGCATCAGTCTTGCCGACGGCTCGACGCTCGTCGTCAAACCAAACAGCACCATCATCGTGCGCGACAACGCGCGCGCCGACGACGGCAAGCGGACCAACATCCACGTGGTCGTCGATAGCGGTCAACTCTCTGTCCGCACCGAACAGCAATCGGCCGGCGCCACCAACGTTGTCGAAACACCGAAGACCAGAAACACGGTCGGTGAACAGACTAACGCCAGCTTCGGCGTGAATCCTGAAGGCACTGAAGAAATTCGTGTCCAGACGGGTGAGGTCGAAACGACCAACCACGCCGGTGAGAAGACCTCGATTCGCGGCGGCGAGTACGTTTCGGTCAACAACTCCGGCCGCCTCTCAGCCGCGCAACGATTGCTCGAGGTGCCGCAGCCTGCGACGCCGCGCGATCTCGAAAAGGTTTTTGTTGCTCCAAACGGAGCTGCGAGCGTCGGATTGAAATGGCAGCGGCCGCAGTCGGGCACGCCTGCTTACTACCGGGTGGAAGTCGCGACTTCGCCGTTCTTCGTCGCGGACGGAAAAGTTATCGAACGCGATCAGTTGGTCGCGACGGAGCTTGCCGCCAGTGATCTGCGTCCGGGCGTTTATTTCTGGCGCGTGCGCGCGACGGCCGCGAGTGGTCAGGCGAGTGACTGGAGCGATCCGTTGAAATTTATCGTGACGACGCGTGGTAACGGAGCGCAAGTCTCGGTTTCAAATCTCACTGCCGAACTGCTTGGCGGTACTCTTTATTTAGTTCGCGGACGCGCTGAACCCGGCACGACGATCCGCATCAGCGGGCGCGAAACGATCGTTAATCCCGACAGTTCGTTCCAGATTCAGTTGGTAGTACCCGCCGGTTCGCGCGACATCACCGTCGAGGCGCAGGACCCGCAAGGCAACAGCAGTCAGTACAAAGTTTCCCTTTCCGGCCGCGTCGCGCGCGGCAGAACCTGAGCGGAGATCTAACGAGCGTGTCGAGTCACGTAATTCTATTGACGGATGCTCACGAAGCGCCGGCCTACGAGTTGATCGAGGCTTTACGGGCGGCGGGACTGAAGACTCTGATCGAAGGTCTGCGCGAAGTCGAAGTGGAAGTCGCGCTCACGCGACAACAGCAGGACCAAAATATCTCTGACCTGGATCGCCCGCTGGCCGTGCTTTACGAAGTCGTGCCCGGCGCGGACATGGTCGAGTTGCACACGGCCGTAAATCACGCGCGGGCTTTTTGGCCGGGCGCGCCGCTCGTCGCGTGTCGCCGGCAAACAAACGGTTATCAAAGTCTCAACCTGCGCAGTGTCGACGGCGCGACGCTGAAACGACTCGGCTTCGTCGCGATCGCCGACAAGTCGGCGCAACTTCCGGCACTACTGCGAGACATCGAAGGGCGCGGATCTTCAGGCGAACTGCATCTGCCGCAAGTTGTCGAACGACGAACGGGACGTGGCTGCTCTTCATTGCCGCCAAAGATCAAATTCAACGACCTGCGCGCGGCGTTCGATCTCGTCGCTTCGCTCCACTTCATCAGCGATCAGATCGGCGCTGCCAACACCGCGCTCGCCGGACTCGAGCTTCTCATCGACGCGGACCGTTGGGCCATCTATCTTTTCTCGGAAGAGAAAGGCGTGGAAAGCGAGACGCTCGAAGCGGTCGCGGTGCGGCGGCCGGGCCAGCCAAACAGCGGCAAGACCGAAGAAGAATGGCGCCGCGTACTGACCGGCGAGGCCGATCTGCCGATCGGCTCCGAGACCAAAGCCGTGAAACGTGCGGCGGCGGGAATGGGAATCATCAAGAAGAAAGAGCGCGGGCAGTTTGTGCTCGCAGTGCCGCTGATCTGCGGCGAACGAATTCTCGGCGTGATCGAAGGCATTCGCGAAGGCTCGGGAGCGCACGCGTTCAAGAAAACAGACGTGGCGCTGCTCGACTCGCTTTCGTTGCCGATCGCCTCGGCGCTCGCAAACGCGGTCCGCATCGCCGAAGCCGAACGTCTCTCGCAAACAGACGACTTAACCAAACTGCACAACGCGCGTTACCTGCGCCAGTTTCTGCTCAACGAAATCCGGCGCGCGCGCCGTTACGGCTCGAGTGTCGCCGCGCTGTTTCTCGATCTCGACGACTTCAAACGCATCAACGACGAACACGGACATCTCGTCGGCTCCCACGTGCTGATGGAAATGGCCGCCGTAATTCTCTCTTCAATACGCGATACAGATGCAGTGGCCCGTTATGGTGGCGACGAATTCGTGATCGTTTTACCGGATACTGGCACCGAACTCGCTGGCACTGTCGCCGAACGCATCCGGCAAAAGATTTTGCGCCATCAATTCACCGGCGGCCGACGGCTACAGCTTTCGTTGACCGCGAGTTTTGGTGTGGCGGCTTTCCCGAAACACGCATCATCGCCACAACAACTCATCGCCTGCGCCGACACCGCGATGTACGAAGCGAAAGCCGCGAACAAAAACTGTGTGCGCTTCGCTGCGGACCTGGCGGCGAAAGAGCCCTTACAGGAACTGATCGAGAGCGTCGAAGCCGAACTAGTCGCGAGCGAGAACTGACAAAAACGAAGTACAAAGAACCACGAACGAAGTT
>DASXXL010000742.1:0-1601 GCA_036503085.1 Pyrinomonadaceae bacterium
CACACCGCCAAACTTTTTCAGTAGCGGCTCCAGCCGCGCGCCCCAATCGACTCCGCCCGAATGAATGTATTCCAGGTGTCGCGATCGATCGTGCAGCTTCACTATCAAAGCATAGCCCGCATCACCGAGACGCTGGACCAACTCTTCTCCCATACTCACAACTGACGAATGAGGCGACCACGTCGGTGCATATAAAATCGTGCGCCGCGCCGGATCGATTCCCATCTCAATGAGCAACTCATCCCGCTTCAGCGTTCCATCCACGAGACGATCAAGCTTCGGCATCCCGATCAGCCGCGCCGCCGGACTGCCTTCCTCAATCGCGCCCGAATCAACAAAGTGCCGCAGCCGCCGTTCGTTGATAAAGAACAGCCGGTCCCAGCCGCGCATCAATTCCGCAGGCGAGTCGTAAACCGTGCGATACTTCCCGGCGACGCCATGAAACGTTTGCACGCGACGCGCACCGCGAGGCAAGGTCATCCATAAAAAATCCGCGGCCAGATAAACGTCGATCTGCATTAGCGACGCCTGCAACGGCGTGACAAATTTAAAAGGTTGCTTTGCATCGACGTAAACAGATTCCGTGCGAGCCGGCTCTTCGCTCGAGCTGAAGAAGAACTCACAACGTTCATCGCGCTGCATGCGTTCGATGATGGGCGCCAGCGTCGCATAGTTCATCGCCGTGCGGGCATCGACGAGCAAACGCCGCCGCTCGGGTGCACGCCAACGCTGCCATTGCTTGTCGAAACCGCGGGCGGTCCTGATAACGCGCTTAAGACTCATTGAGGGCAACAGCGGCGGGTGTCGAAGGCAGATAACTTTGCTGATCGGGAAATAGCGCGGCTTCGATCTTAGGATAAACCTCGTGCACGGCTCGTTGATAATCTTCGGGGAAGTCGATCTCGATCCAAGGCAGGCCGCGCGTGCTCAACGCGTACAGCGGATGATGTAAAGCAAACTCGCGAAACGCGCGCGGCGCCCAATCTTTCACCGCGCCCCCGGCGATCAACGCGTTCATGTAACCGATAAGTGCTTTCGCGCCCGCTGCGCTGAATTTCACGATGCCGACGTTCTCGCCGTCAGCTTCAAGCGGATCCATCGCCTTTGAGATGTCGATCACCAGGCGATCTCTGAGTTTGACTTTCATCTCCTCGTCGCCGAGCGGATTGAGATCGGTGTCCGAAAGCAGCAGTGCGTCCTCGTGCGAAGACTCGATGAGGTCGGCCAAGAGCTGCGGATGAACGAGGACGTCAGAATTTAGCACCACGAAGCCATCGACCAGATGTTCGCGGGCCAGCCACAATGAATACAGGCTGCTTGTTTCAGCGTAACGCTCGTTTTCAACAAAACTCACGCTGTCGCCGCACGCTTCGCGAATGCTGTCGGCGCCAAACCCAACCACGATCACGATGTCGTCGATGTTTACTGCTTTCAACGAATCGATCTGTCGTTGCAGTAACGTCAAACCGCCGACCTCGACCAGACACTTCGGTTTCACCGCCGCGCCATCCAAACGCGTTCCCTTACCCGCTGCTAATATGATCGCTTTCATGACTGCACTTTCAGGTCGCTGGACGCGGTTGCGACCGAGCCTCGCCTGA